>JAGBFE010000198.1 GCA_018109965.1 Oscillospiraceae bacterium
AAAACAGGGCAGAATGCGTTCTGCACAGGGTGTTGCAGGCGGCATTTTTGGTATAATATTCAGCATAATATGGACAGTAGCTGCCGTTTCGGTGGGTGCCCCGTGGTTTTTCTGTCTGTTTGGCGTATTTTTTGTGGCAATGACAATTTACAGCACCTATATCAGCTACAAAAATGCCACAGGTGAAAACCGCTATTCAGAGTTCGATATTGTGGAAATGGACTCGGAACCTGACCCCTGGGATGAAAAATTCCGCGGTGACAGTCAGGAATTCAACATTGACCCGGATTGCGGGCATATCCACGCAGTTGCAGGCAACTCATCAAACTTTTGCCCTTACTGCGGCACAAAAACAGAAAAAGATTTTGAATTCTGCAAAATCTGCGGCAAAAAACTGCCTGATTAAACAGCGGGGCAAATACATTGCCACTGTGAAGACAATCAAATAATCCCGCAGTTTATACAGAAACAGACAAAATAAACAGCAATCTTACTTTTTACATACAAGGAGATTAAAATATGAAAATTATTCTCGATGCATTCGGCGGCGACCATGCACCGCTTGAACCACTTAAAGGTGCAGAACTTGCAATAAAAGAATACGGCGTGGAAATTGTTGCCGTAGGCGATATCGAAAAAATGAAAAAGGTTTGCGAAGAAAACTCTATCTCCACACAGGGCATGGAATTTATGCAGGCTGATGATGTTTTTGATATGCACGAAGACCCTATGGATATTGTTAAAAAACGCAAAACAACTTCACTGCACATTGCCATGAAAGCACTGGCAGAGGGTGCTGGTGATGCTGTGGTTTCTGCAGGCAGCACAGGCGCACTGCTTATGGGCGCAACATTTATCGTAAAACGCATCAAAGGCGTAAAACGTGCAGCCCTGGGCACAGTTATGCCGGGCGAAAAAGCAACTGGTTTTATGCTTATCGACGCAGGTGCAAATGCCGAGGTAAGACCGGAAATGCTCAACCAGTTTGGCGTTATGGGTTCTGTTTATATGGAAAAGGTTGCGGGTATTAAAAATCCAAAGGTTGCACTGCTCAACAACGGTGCAGAAGAAACAAAGGGCACACCTGTGCACATTGAAGCAAATGCACTGCTGCGCGAAAACAAAGCAATTGACTTTATCGGCAATATCGAAGGCAGATATGTTATGAGCGGCGAAGCTGATGTTGTTGTGGCAGACGGCTTCAGCGGCAACATCGCACTCAAAACCTGCGAAGGCGTTGCAGGCTTTATGACAAAAATGCTCAAGGGTATGCTTAAAAAGAATGCAAAAACAATGCTTGCGGCAATTCTGCTCAAAAACGAACTCAAGGAATTCAAAGCAAAGCTTGACTATACCGAATACGGCGGAGCACCAATCCTTGGTGTTACAAAAGGTGTTATCAAGGCACATGGCTCCAGCAACGCAAAAGCTTTTAAAAATGCAATCAGACAGGCAAAAATCTATGCCGAAAACAATGTTTCTGACGTTATTGCAAAATCAATTGTAACTGAAGAGGAATAATCAGTATGAAGATGTTTGAAAACAACATTCACTATACTTTTAAAAACAAAAAACTGCTGGAACTGGCACTGACACATTCGTCCTATGCCAACGAAAGCCGCACACATATTGAGTACAACGAACGTCTTGAATTTCTGGGCGACGCTGTGCTGCAGCTTATAACAAGCGAAAAGCTGTACAAGGAACATCCTGATATGCCGGAGGGCCGTATGTCAAAACAGCGTGCGGCACTTGTGTGCGAAGATGCACTTGCAAACTATTCAAAGCAGATAAGCCTTGGTGCATTTCTGTTCCTTGGCAAAGGGGAAGAAAACACAGGCGGCCGCGAACGCCCGTCCATCCTTGCCGATGCTTTTGAGGCACTTATCGGTGCAATCTTCCTTGACGGCGGTATTGAAAACGCCAAAAAATTTGTGCTGCGTTTTCTTGATGACAAGGACCTGCACCTGCAGGACTACAAAACCCTGCTGCAGGAAATTATCCAGAAAAACCCTGGCGAGCGTTTAAGCTATATTGTGGTGGACGAAACAGGACCTGACCACGACAAAAACTTTACAGTGGAAGTAAAACTCAACTCCAATTCCATCGGTACAGGCTTTGGCAAAAGCAAAAAAGCTGCTGAACAGCAGGCAGCAAAGGAAGCTTTGGAACTTATGGGCTATCGTTTTAAATAAATTTTCAAGTGAGGGAGAACAATGCAAAAACATAAAAATCTGTCCATTTTTGTCCCTCACCAGGGCTGCCCGAATCAGTGTGCTTTCTGTGACCAGCGCAGTATAAGCGGCACACAGACTGCTCCGACAGCGCAGGATGTGCAGATGCTGTGCGACAAGTATCTGCCTCAGGAAAACGGAACAGAGTACGAAATCGCATTTTTCGGCGGCAGCTTTACCGCAATTGACCGCGCTTATATGGAAAGTCTGCTCATAGAGGCATACAGCTTTGTAAAACAGGGCAGGGCAATGGGCATCCGCATTTCCACCCGCCCAGACTGCATTGATGATGAAGTGCTCAGGGTTTTAAAGCAGTATGGGGTCACATCAATCGAACTTGGTGCACAGGCAATGCAGGACAGTGTGCTTTGCGCAAATCTGCGCGGACATACCGCTGCTGATGTTGCAAAGGCATCCCGCCTTATAAAACAAAAAGGCTTTTCGCTGGGTTTGCAGATGATGACGGGGATGTACGGTCAGCAGGAAAACTATATGGCGGCAGCAATTGATACAGCACAGCAGTTTGTTGCACTGGCACCGGACACGGTGCGCATTTACCCTACAGTAACACTTGAAAACACATATCTGGAACAGGTGTTTTTGCAGGGCAAATACACACCGCCCTCCTTGCAGCAAACGGTGGATATCTGCGTAAAGC
>JAGBFE010000199.1 GCA_018109965.1 Oscillospiraceae bacterium
AACACTGAGCCTTAAACCTATTGAACAGGCGAAGATTTCTTGTGCTAAGAAATTGTTTAATGAAATGTCTACAGCAAATGTTAAATATCATGATGTGGATAGTTTCCAGTCGTTGATGAATATTATGAGTTCATTATAATTAAAAGATGGACGTGCACCAGTTTAATGTTGGACGTCCATCTTTTTAACTCGTGAAATTACATTGTGCATCTATAAAAACAACAAATCCGAGCCCTTCGCCGATTGGCAAAAAGTTCGGATTAGTTTGTTTTGGTCTGAGTGACCTGACTTGAACAGGCGACCTCTACCACCCCAAGGTAGCACGCTACCAGCTGCGCCACACCCAGATTTTCATAGCATATCTATATTACCAAAATTGATATGATTTTTCAAGCGGTTTGACAATAATCTGCCCGATTTCACAAAATAAACGGATGTATGTTAGGGTGTTCCGCATAATAAAACATCGCCTGCAAAAAGGCATTGTTTTGGCAACTGACTGCTTCAAATTGCTTTGTCAGACACAAAGTATGCCTGCGGCAATTTTCATTGCATTTGCACAAAAACTGCCGTTTTGCAGGTGTGTGCATTTCTATACCTCAATTTTTGATGAATGATAAGTGAAAAAAGGCACTGCCATACTTTTGTATGTCAGTGCCTTTTTGAACAATTCAGACGCAAAAATTGTAATATAGAAACGATGTTTTATTATGTGGAATACCCTTTAGGGCATACATCCGTTTTTGCTGTATATATCTGCTGTAACTAATAACAGAAACTGTATAATGGATTAAACAATTTCAACTTTAGCCATAACCTGATCTTCGTATGGTCTGTCGTACCAGTCTGTTGCGCATTCTGCAATTTCATTTACAACATCCATGCCGCTCACAACTTTGCCGAATGCTGCGTAGCTGCCGTCAAGGTGTGGAGCATCTTCGTGCATGATAAAGAACTGGCTGCCGGCGCTGTTCGGGTCGTTTGTGCGTGCCATGGAAAGCACACCTGCTGTGTGTTTGAGGTTGTTTTCAACGCCGTTTGCCTTGAATTCGCCTTTGATTGTCCAGCCCGGACCGCCTGTGCCTGTGCCGTCAGGGCAACCGCCCTGAATCATAAAGCCTTTGATAACTCTGTGGAAAATAAGGCCGTTGTAAAAGCCTGCTTTAACAAGTTTTTCAAAGTTTTCACAGCTGATAGGTGCAATTTCAGGATAGAGTTCAATTTCTATCTTTTTGCCTGTGTTCATTGTAATAACTACCATTTTGAGAAATCTCCTTATATTTATGAATTTATAATCAAAAAAAACAATAACTTATTTAATTATACTGTTTTTATAGTAACAGTACAAGCCCTCAAGCAGCAGATTGCTGTTAAGGCTGATTTTTCTTCGGCAGTGCTGCACGATAAACTGACTTGCGCCGCCGGTTGCAACTGCACTGCAGCTGCCCTGACCGATTTCTGTTTCCATTTTTTCAATCAATCCGTCAACGGCATAGGCGTTGCCCAATATAATACCGCTGTCCACACTTTTTTGTGTGTTGGTGCCTATTGCAGGCGGAACAACGGTTATGTCGTCGTCAAAAGGCAGGCCTGTGCGTTCTCTCAGTGCCCACATTGAGATAAAAACGCCGGGGAGAATAGAAACTCCAAGCACATCTCCGTTTTTATCCATAGCAGTCAGTGTGGTTGCAGTACCCATATCAATAACAATGCAGGGCATAGGATGTTTTTCTTTTGCTGCCATGCAGCCTGCAATAATATCGGTGCCTACTTCGTTTGGGTCTTCGGTTTTTATTGCAAGACGGCAGTTTTCATCGTTTCTGAATATGACAGGTGCTTTGCCCAACAGCTGTTCCATTGCACAGGAAAGATTCTCTGCAGTGTTGAGTGCAACACAGCAAAGCAGGCTGCCTGCAACGGCAGACAAGTCTATGTTGTGCTTTTCAAAATTATCCTTTAAAAGTTTGTAGTAATTTCCGGTGCTGTCACCCTTTGTGTAGCCAAAGCGCAAGGTATCTGTCAATTTGTCATCACAGAAAATACCTGCAACAATGTCAGAGTTGCCAACGTCAATGCATATAACCATAAAACCACTCCTTTGCAAAATCATTGTAACACAAAAAGCAGATAAATGTATATATTTTGTTTTTAAAACATAAATATAAAACAGGTAAGTACAAGGAGGAGCAGATTATGTTTGTTATTACAGTCAATAAAAAGAAACTGACACAGATGCTGGCTGTGGTTGCCTGCGTAGCAATAGCAGGGGCAGTTGGAATAACCGTCCGCAATCATTTTGCAAGCCAGACGGTTGCGGCAAGCAAAAAGACAAAGCTTTCCACAACACAGGAAATGATAGATTACATAGCGGAAAAAGGTTTTACTGCCGATATACAGACAGCACGGGTTACTGAAGTGGAAATACCTAAAAAATTTGATGACAATTTTGTTGGTTTTAATGAAAAGATAAAGCAGACGGATGGCCTTAGCCTTGAAAAATACAAGGGCGACAAGGTGAACAAATGGACTTTTGATATCATAGATTATCCAAACGGAGATATGGATGCGGCGGCAGTTCTGCTGATAAAAAAGGAAAAGCTTATCGGTGCATATATCCTTGAACAGCCGGACGGTGTGGCAAAAGCAATGGTGGTTGCATCACAGAACGGGCAGTAACAAATTGTGATATTTCTGAATGACAAAGGGTGTTTTGAAACAAACACTCTTTGTCTGTTTATAAAAAAGGCTTTTAAAATCCATAAAATATATTGTATAATACAATTTAATAACTTAATTAAAATGAATTATACAAAGGTGTTTTATGTTGATACGTCTGGATAAATATATTTCCGATGCGGCACAGGTTTCACGTCAGGATGCAAAAAAAATATCTGTCAAAAGGTTCTGTTGCAGTGGACGGCAAGGTGGTAAAAAAAGGTGATGTAAAGATAAGTGATGAAAATTCTGTTACACTTAACGGCAAGCAGCTCACTTACAGACAGTTTGTTTACATTATGCTTAACAAACCAAAAGGGGTTGTCAGTGCCACAGAGGATAAAAACGATGTCACAGTACTTGACCTTGTGAAAAAGGATTATCCCAAGCGCAATCTTTTCCCTGCAGGCAGGCTGGACAAGACCAGCACAGGTTTTGTGCTACTGACCGATGACGGCGAATTTGCCCATGATATTCTTGCACCCAAAAAACATGTATCAAAAGAATACATTGTTACCCTTGATGATGATATCACTGACGAAATTA
>JAGBFE010000200.1 GCA_018109965.1 Oscillospiraceae bacterium
GCCAAAGAATTGTTCTGCCGCCCTTTGCACAAGGGCGGTTGTTTTGTTGCTGTCGTTTTTGTCACCATAAAAATACATCATTTTGTGTGTATCGGGGGAGGGGTATAGTATAAAGTGCTATAATTATTTTGGATATGTATGTATAAAGCATATCTATGATTAGTTTATAAATTTATAAAGGAGGCAAACAAAAAATGAACAAATTTTTCAAAAAGCTGGCAGTTCTGCTCAGCTTTGTTTTGGTGTTCGCTGCAATGCCAATGAGCGTTTTTGCGGCAACACCAGTGACAACATTTGACGAATTAAAAAATGCAGTTGCAGCTGGCGGTGAAGTTGTCCTGGGCGCAGATATTGGTGTTGATGGCGATTGGGATTCAACCAAAACTATAACAGTTACAAGCGATGTTACGCTTGATTTGAATGGTTACACTCTGTATGGTCCACATATCAATGGCAGCGAGAAGCATTTTTATGCTTTTAGTGTAAGTTCAGGTGCTAAACTGACTCTTATTGACAGTTCTGCTGGACAGACAGGTAAAATTAAATGCCATTACAGTGGTATCCAGACAAAAGGTGGCACATTTGTTATGAACGGCGGCAAAATCATTGCTGCTGATGCAAATATGGCTGTTGCAATTGTAAACTATGGTGGTTCTGTTGTTATCAATGGCGGTTCTGTTGAAGCATATCATTGGGGTATTTTAACACAGGGATATTGGACAACTACTGCAACTACAGAAATCAATGGCGGTTCTGTATCTCTTAAACCAGCAAGCAACATAGACGAAACTCAATATGGTGATACTATACTGATAGGTGTTGGCGGCAGCAATAACACAGGTGCTGGTGCTGGTGCTAATAGTGGTTCAGCAACTGTTAAAATCAATGGTGGTAATCTTGACAGCAATGGCGAAGAACCTGTAACTTATGATAACAGCACAGGTACAGCAACTGCAGAAATCAGTGGCGGTACATTTACAACAGCACCGGCAGAAGAATATATTGCACCTGGCAAAGTATTTGACCCTGCAACAGGTACAGTTGTAACAGCTGCAGCAGGCGAAGCAGCACCAGCAACAGGCGAACACGTTTGGGGCTACAACCCACAGTATGATGCAGCAGCACACTGGGATTACTGCCATGTTTGCGGCGCACAGAACACACCTGTAGCACACAGCGATGCAAACGGTGACGGCGTATGTGACTGCGGTTGGGTTTTGGCAAACACACCAAACCGTGTTAACCCAAACACAGGCGTTACAGCTGAAATGTTAAAATAATTTCCAATATAAAAACTAATCATTAAAAAAAGAGGCGCACAGCGCCTCTTTTTTGCTTGCGGATAATTTGAAACCGCAAATGTTTATTATGTTACAATAAAAACGTTGGGTGATAATACAATGTTATTGATATAAGCATTGTTTAAAAATATCAATTTAATATAATAAGGTAAAATGTCATTCTGAACGCAGCGAAGAATCTCCTTGTTTGATTAAAGCGAGAGATTCTTCGGCATAAATGCCTCAGAATGACATATTTTTTGTTAACTTAATGATGTAGGGTGATAAAACCCAACGTTTTTGTTACAAAGCATCTTTAACTTTTTTAAGCAATCGGGCAAATTCTTTTTGTTCGTCCTCAGTCAGACTGTCTGCAAGGCTGTTGTTTACAGCTGCAATGCTTTTAAGCATTTTGTCTGCAAGCTGTGCACCATACTCTGTCAGCACCACAAGCTTTTGTTTGCGGTTGGTTGGCAGATATACCGTGCACAGATATCCTTTTTTCTCCATACGGGCAATCACACCCTGCATTGTGGCCTGGCTTACATTAAACTGTTTTTCCAGCTCTTTCAGTGAAATCTGCCTGTAGCTTTCCATAAGATAAATCAGCACCCTTGCCTGCGAAATTGTTATTCCAAAGTCCGCAAGTGTACTGTTTGCCCTTTTTTCAATCAGGTCGCTTAAAACCTTTACATCAAGTGCAAAATTTTTCATATTTACTGTCCTCTGTTTTTGGTGCAATGTAGTGTGAGTTTAAACTGTGACAGTTTTTTTGCAGTCGGCAGAATTGGTTTTCTGCTCAAGGTTGCGTCTGGCACCTGCAAGCATCAGTTTGAGTCGGTTTTCCTGATTAACACGGCTTGCGCCTGCGTCGTAGTCGATAGCAACAATGTTTATTTCGGGGTTAAGCTCCTTGATAGGTTTCATCATACCTTTGCCGCAGATGTGATTTGGCAGACAGCCAAAGGGCTGTGTGCAAACAATGTTTTTGCAGCCACTGTCTGCAAGTTCCAGCATTTCGCTGGTCAGCAGCCAGCCTTCGCCCATTTTCACCGCATTGCTGATAATATCCTGTGCAATGGTGGTTACCTTGTCAAAGCTGGTCCAGCCTTCAAAGCTGCCCTGTTCTTCAATAAGCTTTGTGATATCGTTTTTCTTTTTGTTAAGCAGCCAGTAAGCAAATTTCCACACAGGATATGCCTTTTTGCCCTTGCCATACAGCTTGTAGTCAACAATATTATTATATACAGTGTACAGGCAAAAGTCCACAAGCCCCGGCACAATAACTTCGGCCCCTTCCTTTATAAGGAAACGCTCAAGGTCGTTGTTTGCCAGAGGGGAGTATTTTACGAATATTTCGCCAACAACCCCAACCTTTACTTTCTCTGTTTTAACCATGGGAATAGCGGCAAAATCGGCAATTATGCGGCGGTAGTTGGCTTTTACATCGCCGTATTTAATGCGTTTTGCATTTGCAAGCTCTGCGCCAAGCTTTTCTGCCCAGCGGTCAGCCAAAGCTTCGGCATCACCTTTGTTTGTCTCATAAGGACGCACCTGATTTACAAGGCTCATTATTAAATCACCATACAGCACAGCATAAATCATGCTGTAAAGTATCTGTGGTGACAGCTTGAAACCGGGGTGATTTTCCAGCCCGGAAAAGTTGAGGGAAATAACAGGGATGTGTGCAAGATTTGCCTTTTTCAGTGCTTTTCTGATAAGAGAAATATAGTTGGAGGCACGGCAACCGCCCCCTGTCTGAAACATAATCAGAGCGGTTTTGTCGGTGTCGTATTTGCCGCTCAGCAGCGCATCCATAAACTGACCTACAACAAGTATTGCGGGATAGCAGGTGTCGTTGTGGGTGTATTTAAGGCCTGTTTCGGCAATGTTTGGGCCTGTTGTTTCCAGCAGTTCAACATTGTAGCCATGTGTGCGGAACAGGCTGATAAGCATTTTAAAGTGGATAGGGAGCATATTCGGGACTAAAATTGTATAGTCCTTTTTCATCTCTTCAGTAAAAGGTACATAGCTTCTGTCCTGCATATTATCTCCTTTCATCCAGTGCGCCAAGCAGACTGCGCAGACGGATTTTTACAGCACCAAGGTTGGTGATTTCGTCAATTTTTATCTGAGTGTAGTATTTGCCGCCGCTTTCGAGTATACTGCGCACCTCATCGGTGGTTATTGCATCAACACCGCAGCCGAAGGATACAAGCTGAACAAGCTCGGTGTCACTGTGATCCACTGCATATCTTGCGCTGCGGTAAAGTCTTGCGTGGAAGGTCCATTGGTCAAGCACATTTACATACTGCACAGGTGCAAGGTGGCATATGCTGTCTTCGCTGACTACAACAAAGCCAAGGCTGGTTGCCAGCTTGTCGATGCCATGACCGATTTCCGGGTCAATGTGATAAGGTCTGCCTGCAAGAATCATAATGCGATAGCCGTTTTCTCTTGCAAAGTTTACTGCTTTTTCGCCTTCAGCACGCAGGTCAGCCTTGTACTGTTCATATGCGGCAAATGCCTTTTTAACTGCATTTTTGATTTCACGTTTGGAAATGGAACGGTCAAGCTTTTCAAGGCAAGGTGCAATTGTTTTTGCCAGAGCTTCTTCGCTGTTGATATCAAGGTAAGGATACATAAAGTTAACCTGTTTCAGTTCCTCAATATTGCCGCGCAAAAGCTCGGAATAGTAGGCAACAATCGGGCAGTTGTAGTGGTTGTCGCCTGCATTTTCGTTGATATTGTATGTAATACCCGGGTAGAAGATGTTTTCTATGCCGTCATCAATGAGCTGCAAGATGTGCCCGTGCATAATCTTTGCAGGGTAGCAGGCAGTGTCGGACGGAATGGTGAACTGACCTCTTTCATAGGTTGCACGGTTGGACAGTTTGGAAAATTGAACAGCAAAACCCAGTTCGCTGAACAGTGTGTACCAGATTGGTGCAAGCTCAAAGGTGGAAAGAGCCATAGGAATGCCGATTGTACCGCGCTTGTTCTGTTTTGGCACAAGGCTTTCAAGATAAGCACGTTTCCAGGCGTGGAGATTTGGTATATTTTCCGCACTGTCAACACCAAGGCCTTTTTCACACTGGTTGCCGCTGATAAAGCGTTTGCCGTCAGCAAAACGGTTGATTGTCAGATGACACTGGTTTGCACAGCCTTTGCAGCGTGTGGTCTGGGATGTGTGACTGAAATTTATCAGTTCACGCGGTTTTAAAATTGTGCTCTGTTCAAAGTGCATTGCGTGCAATGCTGCACCGTATGCACCCATAAGTCCGGCAATGGACGGGCGGATAACATCTGCACCGATTTCTTTTTCAAATGCGCGCAGCACAGCATCATTATAGAAGGTGCCACCCTGAACAACAATTCTTTTGCCAAGTTCATCAGGGCTTGTGGCACGGATAACTTTGTAGATAGCATTTTTGACAACACTTACCGAAAGTCCTGCAGATATATCTTCAACGCTTGCGCCTTCTTTCTGTGACTGTTTAACCGATGAGTTCATAAAAACAGTGCAGCGGCTGCCAAGGTTTACAGGAGCTTTTGCCTTTAAGCCGAGGGATGCAAATTCTTCAATCTGATAACCCATTGCCTTTGCAAAGGTTTCGATAAAGCTGCCGCAGCCGGAGGAGCAGGCTTCGTTGAGCATAATACTGTCGATAGCATTGTTTTTTATACGGAAGCATTTTATGTCCTGACCGCCGATATCAAGTATAAAGTCAACATCAGGCTGAAAATGCTTTGCAGCGGTGTAGTGGGCAATTGTTTCCACAAGGCCTTCGTCAATGTGGAAAGCATGGCGGATAAGTTCTTCGCCATAGCCTGTTACGGCACTGCCGCAGATTTTAATCCTGTCACCGCACAGGTTGTATATTTCTTTAAGCTGTTCCAGCAATACACTTACAGGATTACCCTTGTTGGAAGCATAGTAGGAATAAAGCAGGGATTTATCCTCGCCAATCAGCACAAGCTTGGTGGTTGTGCTGCCGCAGTCAACACCCAGCCAGGCATTGCCTGCGTATTCGTCAATTGACAGATGATGCACTGTTGCTTTGTCATGACGGTGTACAAAATCAAGATATTCGCCGTCGTTGCTGAACAGCGGACTGAGCCTGTCGTTTGCAACAGTTTCGTTTCTGGCAGAGTTTTCCAGCCTGTTTATGAGTTCATCAAAGGTCATAGGTGTGGATTTGCGGGCATACATTGCCGCACCCATAGCAACGGAAAACAGTGCATATTCAGGGAAAACCGCAGTTGTTTCGTCGAGGTTGAGAGTTTCGTAAAAACGCTGTCTCAATCCTTTGCAGTAGTACAGCGGACCCCCGAGGAACATTACTTTGCCTTCAATTTTTCGTCCCTGCACAAGCCCTGTGATTGTCTGGTTTACAACAGCCTGAAAAATGCTTGCGCTTATATCTGCCTTGCTTGCACCCTGGTTGAGCAAAGGCTGAATGTCGGTTTTTGCAAAAACACCGCAGCGGCTTGCAATAGGATAAATCTGTGTGGCAGCAAGGCTTGCCTTGTCCATCTCGTCCACTGTCATATCCAGCAGCACAGACATCTGGTCGATAAAAGCACCTGTGCCGCCGGCGCAGGTACCATTCATTCTTTCATCTATACCGCCTTTAAAAAAGATAACCTTGGCGTCTTCGCCGCCCAGTTCAATAACAACACCTGTGTCAGGTGCAAGGGTGGACACAACTTCGCTTGTGGCATAAACTTCCCGAATAAAGTCAATTCCGGCAGCCTGAGCCATACCCATACCCGCCGAGCCGGAAATTGTCACGGCAAGGCTGTCAATTTCAATTTTTTCACGCATTTCGCGGAGCAGTTCAAGGGTTGCACTGCGCACGCGGGAAAAATGTCTGTGATATTTCTGATAAACAATATTGTCACCGTCCATCAGCACAAGCTTTGCTGTTGTGGAACCGATGTCAATACCCAATACATAATGTGCCAAAATATAAGACTCCTTTTGACTACAGAATAAAACGAAAATGAAATTATAACTGCAATGTGGTTTTTAAAACTATGTAATATACTTATTTATATAATTCCATTCTGGATTATATTCCTGTCAACAGCATGCTGTCAATTTTTGTCGGGCAAAATTCACCCAAGTTTCAACTTTGTGAAAACTGGGTGTATAATATGTGAACAATGTCGAAAAAAGTATAATTATATCTGCGCAATGCACAATATTCAGTATTACAAAAAAATTTAAAAGTTATTATTGAAAACATAGAAAGAATATTTTATAATAATTCTGTTAAGGATAAAGTTAAATTTTCCCTTGGTGAAATCTTTAAAAATATAGGAGAGAAAAGTATGGAAAAAAATGTACGTCCTGAAACTATGGCAAGAATAACAACTCCAGAACTTGCGAA
>JAGBFE010000201.1 GCA_018109965.1 Oscillospiraceae bacterium
GTTGGGTCAACACCAAGAGAAGCAGAAATGCTTGTAACAACAGGAAGCATTGTTGCGGTGTAAGGAATGTTATCAATAAATGCGGAAATAATTACCGAGAACCAAACCAGAATTGTGTAAATCAAGAACACATTGTCACCGCTTACAGCAACAAAGATATTGCCGATATCTTCGATAAGACCAACGTTTGTGATACCCTGAATGATGATAAACAGACCACTCAGCAAAAGCAAAGTCTGAAAGTCGATTTCTTCGATTGTTGCTTTAAAAATGCCTTTTGTCTTGTTGATTTTGATTTCATAAATCAAAGCCATTACAAAAATTACAATACAGATAACGCCGTTTGTAACATCAGGTTTTTCAGGCATAAAGGAAGCAATAATCAATGCAACAACAGTTGCAATCAAAGCCCAGGTAGGAAACAGGTTTGTAACTTCGGTAACAGGCATTTCATCGATTTTGTTTTTCTCTTTTCTGAAAATATAGAAAAGAACAGGAACAGTTGCCAGCATACCTGCCTGAACAACAAAGAACATACCAAGCTTGCCGTCCATAACAAAGAAGTCCATAAAGTCCATGTTTGCATAACCGCCAAGCAGTATACTTGTTGTGTCGCCAACAAGTGTTGCAGCACCCTGAAGGTTGGACGAAACTGCAACTGTAAGAACAGTGTGAACCGGAGAAACGTTGAATTTTTTTGCAATGGCAATTGCAATCGGTGCAAGCATAAGCACAGTTGCAACGTTGTCAATAAATGCTGAAACAAAGCCGGAAAACAATGCCATAGCTATAAATACAAGCTTAACATTTTTAATTTTGTTAATCATTATATCGGAAATTTTGTTTGGCATTTTGGATTCAATAAACAGAAAAACAGTGCCCATAGTACCAAACAGCATCATAATGATGTTCCAGTCAACTGCCCAGAAAGCATCAGCAGGAGCAACAACGCCCATAGCGATATAAATTACAGCTACTGTTAAAGCTATATAATGGCGTCGGGAAGGAATTGAGAGCATAAGCACATAAGTTAATGCGAAAAGTGCGATAACAATCAGTTTCATTGTATAGTACGTCCCTTCAGAATATTAAATTGGATGTCAGGATTTATTTAAACTGTAAAACTTATAACCATTTTAGTTTAACAGTTATAATTTATGTTGTCAATTAAATCAGGGAAAAATATATTGAACTCAATAAAAAACGCCGATATCCAAGGATAACGGCGTTTAATGTTTATTATAGAATTATCTGTCCCATTTGTCACAAAGAGCTTCAATCTGGCTTGTGAATTTGGCAAGGTCTTTGTTTGCACCGCCTTTGTTGCGCTGAATAACAGCCGCAAGGCGTTTGCCTGCTTCAACAAGTTTGCTGAATACATTATTAGCACGTACTGTAGCAGCAGATTTTTTGGTTATTGCCACAGGGTCAGCCACAACTTCGTAACGGTCAGCGGCAAGGTCATACACAGCACCGGAATAAGGTGCTGTTGCGTCAAAGCCTTTTGCAACAAGCTGATTTGTAAAGTCGTTTACGGCATCGTCATCTCCATGAACAACAAAAACTTTTTGAGGTTTATTATGTATTGCTTCAACCCAGCGCAGCAGTCCGTTATTGTCTGCATGACCGCTTATGCCGTCAAGGTGCAGAACTTCGGCATTTACATCAATGGTTTCATTAAACAGTTTAACAGTAGGTGCACCGTCATAGATTTTTCGGCCCAAACTGTTGATTGCCTGATAACCTACAAACAGAATTGTACTTTCAGGTCTCCACAGATTGTGTTTAAGGTGGTGGCGTACACGGCCTGCTTCACACATACCGCTGGCAGAAAGAATAACCTTTGGATGTGTGTCAAAGTTGATAAGTTTTGATTCATCAGCCGAAACAGCAACTTTGAGCCCGTCAAACTGCAGAGGGTTTGCACCGCGTTCAAGCAGCTCGTTCATTTCTTTGTCAAAGAAATCAGAAGTACCTGCCTTGAATACATTTGTAGCTTCAATTGCAAGTGGGCTGTCAACATAAACGGTAAAATCGTTTGGTGTAACAAGACCTTTTTCCTTGATTTCGCGGAAGAAATACAGCATTTCCTGTGTTCTGCCCACAGCAAAGGAAGGGATAACAACATTGCCGCCTCTTGCAAAGGTGCGGTTGAGTATTTCAGAAAGAGATTTTATATAGTCAGGCTTTTCGCCGTGATTGCGGTTGCCATAGGTTGACTCCATAACCACATAATCAGCAGTGTCTATATACTGAGGGTCGTTGATAATTGGCTGGTTGATGTTGCCAATATCTCCGGAAAATACAATTTTCTTTGTGATGCCGTTTTCGGTAACCCACACTTCAATGGAAGAGGAGCCGAGCAGATGCCCTGCATCGATAAAGTTTACCTCTATGTTTTCACAAAGAGTGAATTTTTCCTTGTATGTGTGCGGAACAAACATTTCCAAAGCGGCAACAGCATCATCCATTGAATACAAAGGTTCAACAGGTGCATTGCCTGCACGTTTGTTTTTACGGTTGCGCCATTCGGCTTCAAATTCCTGAATATGTGCCGAGTCGCGCAGCATAATGTTGCACAAATCCATTGTGGAATCTGTGGAGTGAATTTCACCCTTAAAACCGCGCTTTACCAAAAGGGGAATATGTCCCGAATGGTCGATATGGGCATGGGTGAGCAGCAGATAATCAACTTCGCCTGCAGCGATTGGCAACTCAACGTTTTCAAACACATCCTTGCCCTGTTCCATACCGCAGTCAATTACAATTTTTTTGTCACAGGCTTCAAGCAAAATCAAACTGCCTGTAACTTCATGACAAGCACCTAAAAAAGTAAGTTTCATACAAAAACCTCCTATCTGCTTTTATTTTACTACAGGTTTGTGAAAATTCATAGTAAATTTTATAAAATGGAAATTATAAATATTGTAAACAATAAGAATTAGTGCTAATATATCTTTATATTGTTTTATGTTATTTTTAATCAGGAAAAGTTAAAAAAGGAAAAGCTATGAAATACTATTTTTTTGTAATATTTTCAATGCTTACTTGGGGCTCCCTTGGCATTTTTGTTAAAAATATTCCGCTTGACAGCGTGCAGATATCTCTGGCCCGTGCACTGGTGGGCAGTTTGTTTCTGCTTATTGTTTACATTATGCAGCGAAACAAAATGGATATGAACAATGTAAAAAAATATCTGCCATATCTTATCTATACAGGTCTTGCCATCGGCTTTAACTGGGTACTGCTGTTTGAAGCATACAACTATGTGCCCGTGAGTGTTGCCACACTGACATATTACTGTGCACCGGCAATTGTTATCATCGCATCACCTCTGGTGCTTAAAGACAAAATTACAAGTGCAAAAATCATTGGAGTAACTACTGCAATGGTTGGTATGGTTATGGTTAACTTTCAGTCATTGGGTGGCGGCTCAGCAAAAGGTGTGGTTTATGGTCTGGCTTCAGCGGCACTTTA
>JAGBFE010000202.1 GCA_018109965.1 Oscillospiraceae bacterium
CGGAACGGCCGGAGTAGTCAACACGTTTACCGAGAAGGTTCTGACGGAAACGGCCCTGTTTACCTTTGAGCATATCAGAAAGGGATTTGAGAGGACGGTTGGATGTACCGCCTGTTACAGGACGGCCTTTTCTGCCGTTGTCGATAAGAGCGTCAACTGCTTCCTGAAGCATACGTTTTTCGTTTCTAACGATGATGTCAGGAGCGGAGAGTTCCAAGAGTTTTTTAAGACGGTTGTTACGGTTGATAACACGTCTGTAGAGGTCGTTAAGGTCGGAAGTAGCAAATCTGCCGCCGTCCAGCTGAACCATTGGTCTGATATCAGGTGGAATTACAGGGATAACTGTAAGAATCATCCATTCAGGGCGGTTGCCTGAAAGACGGAAGCTTTCGCAAACTTCAAGACGTTTGTAAAGTTTAACCTTTTTCTGGCCTGTAGCTGTTTCAAGTTCTTCTGTAAGTTCCTTGCTCAGCTGGTCAAGGTCGATTTTTTCGAGAAGCTCAAGGATAGCTTCAGCACCCATGGAAGCTTTGAAAGCATCTGCGCCGTAGCGTTCTACCATATCGTTGTATTCGTTTTCAGTCAGAAGCTGTTTGTCTTCAAGGGAAGTAAAGCCTTTGTCTGTTACGATGTAGCTGGAGAAGTAGATAACCTTTTCAAGAGCTTTTGGTGTTACGTCAAGAATAAGGCCGATTCTTGATGGGATAGCTTTAAAGTACCAAACGTGGGAAACAGGTGCAGCAAGTTCAATGTGACCCATTCTTTCACGTCTTACTTTGGAACGTGTGGATTCAACACCACATTTGTCACAGATCTGACCTTTGTGACGGTTTTTGTTCAGTTTACCGCAGTTACATTCCCAGTCTTTTGTAGGTCCAAAGATTCTTTCGCAGAAAAGACCGTCTCTTTCCGGTTTAAGTGTGCGGTAGTTTATAGTTTCCGGTTTTGTTACTTCACCGTGTGACCATGCTCTGATCTGGTCAGGAGAAGCAAGACCGATTTTTATGGAATCAAAAGTGTTATGTGCCATAATTTCAGCAAACTCCTTTTCGTAAATGTTAATCGGTTAAATGTTAGAACTTTGAAATAATAACTAAAGCATTTTTACAAAGTCTGCCCGCCCGCTTGTGACGGGCATCTCTTATATATACCTATTTATTAAAATTCGTCGTCTTCGTCGTCTTCGCCTGCAAAGGATGCAAATTCATCCAGCAATGCGCTGCTTTCAGACAATTCGATGTCATCTGTCTGTGTGAAGCCTGTTTCAAAGTCTTCATTCTGACCAACTAACTCTGTTGCAATTTCGCTTGCAAAGTCACCGTCGTCATCATAAGTCTGTTTAAGGTCGATTTCCGCACCTTCTTTGTCAAGAACACGGATGTCAAGACCAAGAGACTGCATTTCTTTGATAAGAACGCGGAAGGATTCCGGAATACCCGGTTTTGGAATTTCGTTGCCTTTAAAGATAGCTTCGTAAGTTTTTACACGGCCAACCATATCGTCGGACTTAACTGTAAGGATTTCCTGCAATGTGTATGCAGCACCGTAAGCTTCGAGAGCCCAAACTTCCATTTCACCAAATCTCTGGCCGCCAAACTGAGCTTTACCGCCCAATGGCTGCTGAGTAACAAGTGAGTATGGACCGATGGAACGTGCGTGGATTTTATCGTCAACCAGGTGGTGCAGTTTGAGGAAGTATTTGTAACCAACTGTTACAGGGTTGTCAAATTTTTCACCTGTTCTGCCGTCGTAAAGTGTTACTTTACCTGTTTCAGGCAGGCCTGCTTCCTTGAGGGCTTCAAAGATGTCAGTTTCTTTTGCGCCGTCAAATACAGGAGTCATAACTTTCCAGCCAAGTGCTTTTGCAGCATAGCCGAGGTGAACTTCCAGAACCTGACCGATGTTCATACGGGAAGGAACGCCCAGTGGGTTGAGAACGAGGTCAAGCGGTGTGCCGTCTTCAAGGAATGGCATATCTTCCTGTGGAAGAATTCTGGAAACAACACCCTTGTTACCGTGACGACCGGCCATTTTGTCACCAACGGAGATTTTACGTTTCTGAGCGATGTAAACACGAACAACCTTGATAACGCCAGGTTTGATTTCGTCGCTGTTTTCGCTTGTAAATTCTCTTACGCCAACAATTGTGCCGTATTCGCCGTGTGGAACTTTGAGGGATGTATCTCTAACGTCGCCAGCTTTTTCGCCGAAGATTGCACGGAGAAGTTTTTCTTCAGGTGAAAGTTCTGTTTCACCTTTTGGTGTTACCTTACCAACAAGGATATCACCGCTGGATACTTCAGCACCAACACGGATGATACCGTTTGCATCGAGGTTTTTGAGAGCATCTTCGCCAACGTTTGGAATTTCTCTTGTGATTTCTTCTGGTCCGAGTTTTGTTTCTCTTGCTTCGATTTCGTATTCTTCAATATGGATTGAGGAGAATACGTCGCCGGAAACAACTCTTTCGTTGATGAGGATAGCGTCTTCGTAGTTGTAACCTTCCCAAGTCATATAACCAACGAGAACGTTTTTACCAAGGGAGATTTCGCCTTTGTCTGTAGATGGACCGTCAGCGATAACCTGACCTTTTTTAACGATTTCGCCTTCATCTACGATTGGTCTCTGGTTGATACATGTGCCCTGGTTGGAGCGCATATATTTGAGAAGTTCATATTCATCAGTTGTTGTTGCGTCTACACGCACAACAATCTTGTCTGCAGAAACTCTTTCAACAACACCGTCGTTTTTAGCAATAACAACAACGCCGGAGTCATAGCCTGCTTTGTATTCCATACCTGTAGCAACGATTGGCTGCTGTGGTCTGAGAAGCGGAACTGCCTGACGCTGCATGTTTGAACCCATCAAAGCACGGTTAGCGTCGTCGTTTTCAAGGAACGGAATCATGGATGTAGCAACAGAAACGAGCATTTTTGGTGATACGTCCATAAAGTCAACAGATTCTCTTGGAGTTTCGAGGATTGCATCACGGAAACGTGCGTTAACACGTGGACGAACAAAACGGTTTTCTTCGTCGAGTGGTTCGTTTGCCTGTGCAACAATGTATCTGTCTTCAACGTCAGCTGTCATATAAACAACTTCGTTTGTAACACAGCCTGTTTCTTTGTCAACCTTGCGGTAAGGTGCTTCGATAAAGCCGTATTCGTTGATTCTTGCAAATGTAGCAAGGTAAGAAATCAAACCGATGTTTGGACCTTCAGGAGTTTCGATAGGACACATTCTGCCGTAGTGAGAATAGTGAACGTCACGAACTTCGAAGCCTGCACGGTCACGGGAGAGACCGCCAGGACCCAGAGCGGAAAGACGGCGTTTGTGTGTCAGTTCAGCAAGTGGGTTTGTCTGGTCCATGAACTGTGAAAGTGGGGATGAACCAAAGAATTCCTTGATGATTGCAACAACAGGTTTGATGTTGATAAGGCTTTCAGGAGTGATAAGATCTCTTTCCTGCTGGTCCATTCTTTCTTTGATTGTTCTTTCCATACGGATGATACCTGTACGGAACTGACCCTGAAGAAGTTCGCCTACGGAACGGATACGACGGTTGCCAAGGTGGTCGATATCATCATATTCGCCCACGCCGTCAGCAAGGCAGAGCACATAGCTGATGGAAGCGAAGATATCATCAAGTGTGATGTTTTTAGGGATAAGTCTGTCTCTGTTTGCTTCGAGGAGTTCAACGAGAAGCTGGTGATTATCGCCTGCTTCTTCCATGATTTCTTTAAGCACTGCAAAGCTTACTTTTTCGTTGATGCCGTATTCTTCAGCATCAAAGCCAAGGATTGCCTTGTGGTCAACCATACCGTTGGAGATAACTTTAACCACTTTGTCACCGCTCATAACGTGTGCAACTGCAACACCGTTGTTTTCGATAACATATGCAAGTTCTTCGCTGATTTTTGCGCCTTCTTCGCAGAGGATTTCGCCTGTGAGAGGGCTTACGATGTTTTCAGCAGCAACCTGGTTGATAAGTCTGTTTGCGATGGACAGTTTTTTGTTGAATTTGTAACGGCCAAAGCGGGACAAATCGTATCTTCTTGGATCAAAGAACAGGTTGTTGATGTGTGTCTGGGAGTTTTCCACTGTTGGTGGTTCGCCCGGACGGAGCTTGCGGTAAGTTTCCAGCAAGCCTTCTTCCTGGTTGGATGTAACGTCCTTGCCAAGTGTTGCTTCGATGATTGAGTTTTCGCCAAACAGTTCGCGGATCTGTGCATCTGTGCTTACGCCAAGTGCACGCACAAAGCTTGTTACAGGAAGTTTTCTGTTTTTATCGATACGAACATAGAAGATGTCGTTTACGTCAGTTTCGTATTCAAGCCATGCACCACGGTTAGGGATGATTGTACCGGAGTACAGTTCCTTACCTGTTTTGTCATGGTCAAGTTTAAAATAAGCGCCAGGAGAACGGATGAGCTGTGAAACAATAACACGTTCAGCACCATTGATGATAAATGTGCCGCTGTCGGTCATTTTTGGGAAGTTACCCATAAATTTTTCTTGTTCTTTGATTTCGCCTGTTTCTTTGTTGAGGAGGCGGATTGTAACTCTGAGCGGTGAAGCGTATGTTACGTCACGTTCTTTACATTCTTTTACAGAGTATTTTGTTTTTTCGTCGATACGGTAGTCAACAAATTCGAGAGCAAGTGTACCTGTGTGGTCTTCAATAGCACCTGTGTCTCTGAAAACTTCACGGATACCTTCTTCGATAAACCAGCGGTAAGAGTTTTTCTGCACTTCGATAAGGTTTGGCATTTCCAAAACTTCGTCGATTTTTGCAAAACTCATACGCTCTGTTGCGCCAAGCATGGTTGGTTTTACTTTCAGCATGTTTCGTAATTCTCCTTCATAAAATTGTTTTGCTCTTTTGTTTTTGCGGTGCAAAACCCACTCCAAAAACAAAAGTGGCACGGGGCCTTGCGCTTTCAATAATAATAAAGGCAATGACAAAATTCTCGCCGCAGGCACAGAATTACTGCCTGCAGAAAGCTTTGCCAATCGCGGCAAAATATCAAAAAATTACCATCAGTAACAGTGTGATATTCAGCCTGACGACAAGATTCGGGCCAAAAATGTGCACAGAATTACTGCACATATCCGGCCTTAAAACTTTATGTTGCCAAAATATTTTATAAATTTCGTACAAATCACAGAACTTTTGTGCCAGTTTTTGTTGATTTTAACCACAAAATTTGCAGAAAATCTCAAAAAAAGCGTATTTAGCCATTATTGTACATTTTGAAATTATAACGCTGTTTTGTCAAAATGTCAATAGAAAAATGTGATGGTAAAAAATTTTTACTTGACAAAGGGTAAAAAAGCAAATATAGTATTTAGCTTATTTTTCAGCAATCCAGTTTTTTGCAGCCTCACGCAACAGCTATGCATCAGTCAAATTCGTTTTGGTGCATTTGAATTTTTTGTTGTAATTTGCAGGATTATATGATAAACTTAACAAGTTATTTTTTATGTATAAAGTATATATTTATATGAGGAGTTTTATCTATGTGGTTTTTATTCACAATATGCACCATTCTGATGTGGTCAGGTTCTGACCTGTTCAGCAAAATGGGCACACAGCCAAGCGACAAACTGAGTCATTTTAAAATGCTTATGGCTGTTGGTTTTGTAATGGGTGTTCACGCAATATGGCAGATTACCGTTGGCGGTGTGGACTATCAGTGGTTCAACTTTTTAGCTTACCTGCCTGTAAGTGCAATGTACATTATATCAATGATGTTCGGCTATATGGGCCTTCGCTACATCGAGCTTTCCATCTCATCCCCTATCTGCAACTCATCGGGTGCTATGGTTGCGCTGATGTGCTTTGTGTTTTTAAAACAGACAATGCCGCCACTGGCACTTGTGGCAGTTGTGCTTATCTCCCTTGGTATCTTCCTGCTTGCTTTGTTTGAAAAGCTTGATATGGACAAAGCAAAAAAACTTGCAGGCGAACAGACAGACAAAAAATACGAACGCAGTGTGCTGGCAATCGTGTTCCCTGTTTTGTATCTTATCATCGATGCTATGGGCACATTCCTTGACGGTTTGTACTTCGATTTTGCAATGCCGGCAGTATTTTACACAGGCATTACAGAAGAAACTGTTGAAGTTGTGTGCAACATCAGCTACGAATTGACCTTTATGGTTGTTGGCATTGTGAGTGCAATTTATGTTCTCGGTGTTAAAAAGGACAAAATCACCCTTAAAAACGACAAGTTCAAAGGTATTGCGGCAATTTTTGAAACAGTGGGTCAGTTTACATATGTTTTTGCACTCAGCGGCAATGCAATTGTTGCTGCACCTGCAATCGGCAGCTATACAGTATTCAGTGTACTGTGGAGTCATCTTTTCCTCAAGGAAAAACTGCAGAAAAAGCAGTATTTTGTTATCGGTATGGTGCTTGTCGGCGTTATCCTGCTGGCTATTTTGGATATGTAGTATAATAAATAAAAGAGAGTTCCACAAGAACTCTCTTTTATTTATGTATATATTTTGATATAATGGATTAACAAAAACTCTATTATGGACAAAATATTGCTTTGTTTAAAACCCACAAAACACAAATTGCAATCTATGGAGGTGTTGTATATGAAAGGCAAATTACAGATAACAATAAATATACTTTCACTGATACTGCTTGTTGTATGCTTTGTAAAAATCAGCGGATTGCAGAATGAAGTCAGAAGACTTCAGAATGATGTGAACAACAGTCAAAGTATGCTGCAAAGCAGCATCAATTCCATCAGCAGCAATGTTTCTTACGAAATGGAGCAGGCAAACAATCTGCTCAGCGACAGCAGCTGGAGCACAGGCGGGCTTGATATTCAAAACAAAACAGCAGTTTTCAGCTGCTATGTTGTGCCAAAGGTTTATAACCCCGAAAAGACTGCCGCAACAATAATATACAACGGAACCGAAGTTCCTATGACACTGGAAAACGGCAGATACACTGCCGAAATCACCGTCCCTGTTTTTGACGACTGCAACATAGAAAATGTACAGTTCAGCGAAGACGGCACAATCCGTACACAGCAGCTCAACTGGAGAATAAACCCAAGATATGATATGATTCCTGCCGCATATATGTACTATTCGGGTTCAAGCAGTCAGAACTATAAAAAGGAAGACATAACAAGAACATACAAAGGTGCTGTGGAAATTGACTTTGAGCACAAAGGCTTTGCAGGAGAAATAAAGGATGTGGAAATTGTTCTGCTTTTAAATGACAAAGAACAATGGAGCTGCAAACCTGTTCTGGAGGAACATCACAATGACGAATATATCGCTCACTATGCAGCAGATATCGAATACAGCTTTGATATCAGACGGGGCGACAATATAAAAATGTATGCCGAGATTGTTGATGAAAACGGCTGGGTATACCGCAGTACGCTGGAAGATGTAACCATAAATGAAAAAGGCAGCTCGATTCATAACCGCAAACATTACCACGCCGAAGCTGAAATTTATGATACCGACGGCAATCTGCTTTTTGACCCGTATGAATATCAATAATATATGAATACATAAATAAAAAGGAACTCAATTTTGATTGAGTTCCTTTTTTATTTGTCTCAAATGATCTTAAATAACATGCGGTTTACGACGTATTTTTACATATTATAAATCGTAAAGTTCTGTAAATTTATCTTCAAGATATTTTACATAGTACATTGGGTCAAATTTGCCGCCGATTGCTTTTTCCAGCACTTCGGAAGAATTGTAAAGACTGCCGTACTGCCAGATTTTTTCGGTGTTCCAGGCATTGATTGGTGCAAGGTTGCCTTCAGCAATGCATTTTTCAACATCAATTGTTTCTTTCATTTTGCTGATAACCTGTGCGCCGTAAGCAGAGCCCAGAGCATAGCTTGGGAAGTAACCCATAAGGCCGCCGCCCCAGTGGCTGTCCTGAAGCACACCGTGTCTGTCGTCAGGCACGTCAACACCAAGATATTCCTTGTACAGTCTGTTCCATTCAGCAGGAAGGTCTTTAACTGTGATTTCACCTGCGAACATACGTTTTTCAAGTTCATAACGAACCATAATATGCAGGCAGTATGTAAGTTCATCAGCTTCAATACGGATGCAGCCTGTTTCCACCTTGTTTACTGCACGGTAGAAATCTTCAGCAGTAACATCTGCCATTTCTTCAGGGAAAATTTCCTTAACTTTAGGGAAGATGTATTTAATAAATTCACGGTTGCGGCCGATGTAGTTTTCGTAAAAACGGGACTGACCTTCGTGGATGGACATACCTGCGCCGTCATCCAGCATTGTGTATGCATATTCATCCTTTACACCAAGGTCATACAGAGAGTGACCGCCTTCGTGCAGTACGCTGAACATATTGCTTGCAAGGTTGTCAAGGTGATAATGTGTTGTAAGTCGGATATCGTGATGTGAGCCCACAGTTGCTGTGTATGGGTGCTCTGTTTCGGCAATTATGCAGCGGTTTTTGTCGATGCCGATAACATCCATAAGATAATCGCTGAGCTGCTGCTGTTTCCATTTTGGGAAATGGCCGAGAATGCAGGAGTTGTCGATTTCAGGTTTTTCGCTGATTTTTTTCAGCAATGGCACAATATGGCTGCGCAGTGTTGCAAAAAATTCGTCACAGGTTTTTACGTCGAGGCCTTCTTCGCAGTTGCCAAGCCAGTAGTCAAACGGTTCTTTTTCCGGTTCAATCCATTTTGCAATTTTAACTTTGTATTCAAACACCTTGCCAAGTATTTCTTCAAACATAGCCCAGTTGTTTGTGTCTTTTGCTTCGTGCCATACAACACCGGATTCCACCATAACCTTTTGCATTTCAAGGTATTCATCTTTTGGAATTTTCTTTGTCTGGCGCATATCCTTGAGCATAAGATAAACTATGCGTGCTTCTTCCTGTGAAAGTTCTTCCTTGTGAGCATCAAGAAATTCCAACAGGTCTTCTGTTTCCTTGCTTGTGGAAAGCTTGTAGCTTTCTTCGCCAAGGATTGCAAGTGTTTTTGCTCTGTGGTCCGCAGAGTCCTTTGGCGCAATTGTTGTGCCGTCAACATAAAACAGACTGCTTGCGTGACCGTAAGCAATAAGTTTTTCCTGCAAGGCTTTAAGGGCTTCGCGTGCTTCGTTAACTGTCATAATGGTGTTCTCCTTTATGAAATTTATATTTATTTTATTGTTTTTCTGTGCGCAGTCTTCAAGGGCAGCAAGCAGTTTTTCACCATAAGGCGATGTACCGCAGATTTCGATTGTCACTTCATCACTGTATGCACTCAAAATATCATACAGTGCATCAAGGTTGCTGCCGTAATAGTCCGGGAAGCTGAGTTCCTTTTTCAAAATGCTGTGCAAAGATTTTTTGTCGGCTGAAAGGTCCAGTTTAATGTATTTCATAAGCTTCCCCCTTTCTATTCAAACACAATGTTCTCATCCATCACATAGCCGTCTTCGTATGAATAAACCTGCACAAAGCTTTCGTAATGGTCTTCGGTATAGTAAATATCCCAGTCGTCAATGCTGTAGACAAGTCTTTTTGCATCACGGTAGCCGCCTACATAGTCTATATCACACTCGCGGTAGTTTTCGCCCTCGGGCAGCAAGCCCTCGCGGTTGCCAAAACGGTCACCGCCAATGGATTTGCCGTAAGCCACATCCCACAGATTGCCTTTGTTTGATATCCAGCCAAGGGCTTCTGCTTCGTCCTTTGTGATGTAGTTTGGCGGCAGCTGTTCCCATTCGTACAGATAAGCCGAAACAGACAGCACATCATTATACTCTTCGCCGTAAACAATCACATCTTCGTCATTCTGTTCTGCCGAAGATATTTCGACTGATGTTTCATTCTGTGATGAAACTTCACTTTGGGAAGACGCATCAGTCTGCGGCTGTTTTGGTTTTCCAGCACAGCCGGTAAAGAGCGTTATTGTTAAAACAATTGATAATACAAGTGCCGCAAAACGTTTGTTCATACAGTTTTATACCTTTGCTGTTTTTTAGAAATACATACTGTTTTCAGGGAATTTGTCTTCCATAGTAACACGCACACCAAGCTTTTTGAGTGTGGAAATATCACCTGTACGCAGCATTACAGAGGAGTGCAGGTCAGCTCCGCGCAGTTTTGGCAGCTGGTCCAGTGCCATTGCAACGGTTGGGTTGGTTGCCATTGAAACAGTAAGTGCCAGCAGCACGTCGTCCAGCTTGAGTGCAGATGTGCGGCTGCCCAGTACCTCCCTTTTAAGCTTGAGCATAGGCACAAGAACTTCGGCAGGGATGAGTTTTACATCATCAGGGATACCGCTGAGGTATTTGATTGCATTGATGGTGGCACTGCTTGTTGCTGACATAATATCGCTTGCCCTGCCTGTGATGATTGTGCCGTCACAAAGTTCGTACGCAACACTGTTTGCGCCTGACATTTCGGCTTTTTCAAGGGCAGGTTTTACACAAGGGCGGTCCTGTGCTGCATTAAGCTGCATCTGACCGATGATATATTCCAGCTTTTCAACTGTTGTGTGAGCAATTTTGCCCATTTTGTAGTCACACAATGCTGTGTAATAACGTGCGATAACCTCCTGTGCGGAAGCATAGCGTGCGGCTTCGTCATCAACGATGGCGTAGCCTGCCATATTTACACCCATATCGGTTGGTGAACGGTAAAAATTTTCGTCCCCTGTGATTTTTGTAAGGATTGTTTTTACAATCGGGAAAGCTTCAACATCACGGTTGTAGTTTACGGTGATTTCGTTGTAGGCTTCCATATGGAACGGGTCAATCATATTTACATCCAGCAGGTCTGCTGTTGCGGCTTCATATGCAAGGTTAACCGGATGCTTGAGCGGCAGATTCCAGATAGGGAAGGTTTCAAACTTTGCATAGCCTGCCATAACACCGCGTTTGTGTTCGTGATAAACCTGGGACAGGCACACTGCCAGCTTGCCGCTGCCAGGGCCCGGTGCAGTAACCACAACAAGCGGTTTTGTTGTCTGCACAAATTCGTTTTTGCCGTATCCTTCATCACTTACAATGCTGTTTACATCGGCCGGATAGTTTGGGATAACATAGTGTTTGTAGCTTTTTATGCCAAGATTGTCCAGCTTGCGCATAAAATTGTCGGCAGCTTTCTGGTGATTGTATTTGTTGATAACAATGCTGTTCACTTCAATGCCCATTGCCTTGAATTCGTCAATGAGGCGCAGTACATCCATATCGTAGCTGATGCCAAGGTCGGCACGCACCTTTGTTTTTTCGATATCGTCAGCAGAAATGCAAAAGATGATTTCCGCCTGGTCTGCAAGGGACTGTAGCAGCTTGATTTTTGTGTCAGGCTTAAAACCCGGCAGCACGCGGGACGCGTGGAAGTCATCAAACAGTTTGCCGCCAAACTCAAGATAAAGCTTGCCGTCAAAGCGTTTTATTCTCTGCATAATTTCGTGGGTCTGCTTTTCAATATAGATATCGTTGCTGAAAGCATGTTTTAACATTTTTTACACCTCGCCTGACCAATATTATTTATTTAAAATCAAAATATTTGTTGTCTTCTTCGGGTCTGCATATTGCAGCAAACCAATACTAATATAGTATACCACCAAACCGCTTTGGATACAATTTTAAATTGTTTTTTTATCCCCAAAATAGTAAAAAAATATTTTTGTCAAATTTGGATAACTTATACAAAAATTTCACAAAGGTGAATTTTTGGTCAAAATCTATTGACAGTACAGGTTATACATAATAGAATTTGCTTAAAGACTTATATCATCAACAAAGGAGATTTTTTATTATGGCACGTTATGGTTGTATGATTTGCGGCTGGATTTATGACGAAGCTGAAGGCGACGAAACTTTGGGCATTGCCCCGGGCACACTTTTTGAAGATTTACCGGAAGATTTCACCTGCCCTGACTGCGGTGTGGAAAAAGACCAGTTTGATCTTGTTGACTAATCAGATTACTTTATAATAAAAAATCAGCACAGATATACTGCGGTATATCTGTGCTTTTAATTTAACGGCGAATTATGCTTCAAAACATTGTACTTGGTTTGACAATTCATTCTGTCTTTCTGCTTTGATGTTTTTATCAGTTCTATTTTATCCTGCATTTTATATTCAGATAGCTGTACACCCCGATAATCAGCACCACAATCAGCCACAGCTTCCACATCGGTGCACCCAATCCAAGTGCAAATTTCCATACTGAATGGTTAAGCGGAGGTTTTATCAGATGCAAAAGCTGATTGTATGTTACTGCCGCCAGCAACATGACAATCATAACCAAAAATGGTTTTTTCAGTTTTTCGGCATATAATTTTTTCAGGAATGTATATCCGCAGTCATCAGTCTGGGCAGATTGATGCTGTTCAATATCCATATAGTCTTTTACAATACAGTCAACGCTTATGCTGAAGCACTCGCTTATTTTTACAAGACTGTTTATGTCCGGCAGTGAAACCGCCTGCTCCCATTTTGATACTGCCTGCCGCGAAACCCCTATGATATTTGCAAACTGTTCCTGTGACAGGCCGTTTTTTCTGCGTAAAAGGTGTATTTTTTCTGCTATTGTCATTGTCTGCCCCCTTTTTGTGTTGTATATCCATTATAATTTCACGGACAAATCAATTCAACCTACAGGTAATTGCAAAACCGCAACCGACAGTTGCAGATGCTTTGATTTTACAATGTTTTATTTCTGATGTATAATTTATTATAACAAATCAAATATGAAGTGACAGCTGTGGCCAAATAGCTTTTTGTTTCGGCAATAGCCAAATTTACCGCAGGTGTTGTGCTTATCGGTGCGCTTATCTTTGCACCTGCAGGCATCCTGCACTACCCCCAGGGGTGGCTGTTTATGGCGATACTGTTTGTGCCGATGTTTGCCGCTGATTATTGCAAAAAGAATAAAAGGCGAAGAACAGCTGCTTGAAAAAGAACTTAATGGCTGCAAAGAATACAAAAACAAGGTTAAATACAAAATGATACCTTTTGTGTGGTAACGTTCCAAAGCGAAACCATACAAAAGGTATGTGGTATATTTGTGTATTGTCTGTTAAGCAGATTTACATTTTGTATTTATTGTATTTTGAAAAGTCTGTTCCGCAGTATGGACAGTAATTTGGCAGTGGACCGACACTGATATGTACTCCCCTTGTGCCTACTCTCTGATCCATAGTTTTCAGATCATGGTGACACAACGGGCATACCGAACAGACTGTTCCGACATACATTGTCACTGCCAATGACCAGAAAAACCAGACCATTATTATGGCATTGTACATATCCTGGTATGGGCCGTTGATCTGCCTGTGAAAAAACCAGTTTGCAGTCATTGCAAAAATCAGCATTCCGGCAAAGCTGAACTTTTTGAGTTTTCTCAAAGCAGTTCGTTTTTCCACAAATCTTTTTACAATTTCTTCGTTATCCATACAAAACCTCACGGGCGATATTTAAATCTTTATAAATGTTATCACTCAGTGTGGCTGATGTCAAATTTATATTTAATTGCTTTGTGCAATCATATAAATCAATTTAAAGGACTTTTAGTTATGAAAACAAAACTTTCTTCACGTTTCTGGCTGGCACTTGTGCTGTGCAGCCTTATCGGCCAGGTGGCCTGGGTTGTGGAAAATATGTATCTCAACGTATTTATCTACAAAATGTTTGCAGCCAGCGCCGCTGATATTTCCCTTATGGTTTCTGCCAGTGCAGTTGCCGCAACAGTGACCACCATTTTTATGGGTGCTTTGTCCGACAAGGTGGGCAAACGCAAAATTTTTATCTGCGCAGGATATATCCTTTGGGGTATTTCCATATTCTGCTTTGCACTTATCCGCACCGACGTACTGGGCAAAATGTTCCCTATGGTTACAAGTGCCGCTGCCCTTGGCGTTTCGCTGACAATCATCTTTGACTGCCTTATGACATTTTTCGGCTCAACTGCCAACGACGCAGCTTTCAATGCCTGGGTGACTGACAGTACCGACAGCACCAACCGCGGTGCCGCTGAAGGTATAAACAGTATGATGCCGCTGGTGTCCATCCTTGTGGTATTCGGCGGTTTTATGGCTTTTGACCTGAACAAACAGCAGAGCTGGACAATGATTTTTATCATCATCGGTGCTGTTGTGCTTGCAATCGGTGTGCTGGCGTTTTTCCTTGTGGAAGATGCACCTATTGAAAAAAGCAGCGAAAACTATGTAAGCAATGTTATCTACGGCTTCCGCCCCAGCACAATAAAAAGCAATGTGCCGCTGTATGTCACACTTATCACCTTTATTGTGTTCAATATTTCCATA
>JAGBFE010000023.1 GCA_018109965.1 Oscillospiraceae bacterium
ACATCAGCATGTATATGGAACGGGAAAATCTGATACATTTTGAAGCATCATACAAGCAAAAAGCCGCTGAAGCAACGGTAAATCTTGTAACTGATGAAGTAAACGTTATCCTTGATGTGCTGGCACAGCAGGAATAAACATTTTACGGAACAAATTCAATATCACATACAGCACAAAGCGGAGACAATCGGCTGATTGTCCCCGCTTTATATTTATTACATATTATTATTGCTGTATTGCAATTTATTCATATGTGCTGTATCGGCATATTGTGTGTGCCACAGACAAAAGTTTAATCGCAGCAGCCTTTTGGTCCGTTGTGTCCGCAGCCCTTTGGCTTGTGGTCATCGCAGCCGCAGCCTGCAGGCTGATATGCCGCGCCACAACCGCCAGTACCGCAGCCGTTGCCGCAGTTGTTGGGATATTCGTTTGCACCGCAGCCGCAGTTGCTGCCACATCCGTTATTGCCGCAGTTGCCGCCGCAGCCGCAGCCCTCATTTGGATACTGATATTCTGCTTCGTCAACCATTGGCTGTGTTTCCATGCGGATATAGTCGCCGCAGCCGTCGCAGATGTCTTTTTCGAACACATCACACACTGTGATGGACGGTGCTGTGTATGGGCGGATGCCTTCTACCCATATATTTTCGTTTTTCCACAATTTATCCACCACGCTGCCCTTGATATGTGCCACATATCTGCTGCAGCCCTGGCAAACCTCACGGTAGATGCGGCAGTTGAGGTTTATCACCATGCAGCTGCCGTCCACCATTGGCAGCACATTGGCAAGGCAGTTGACCTTTTCGCCGTTTTCGGTGGAGTAGTAGTCGTAGATAACCTCGCTTACCAGTTCCACAGGGATTGCCATATAGCTTGGCGGGCAGTGGCAGTTTGCAGGTTTTGTGCGCACAATAACCTGACCTTTGATTGTCACCTGAACACCCGGGTTTGGTGTGTCGCAGTTGACCAGCTGCTCCTTGGCGTGTATGATGCGCAGGGATGCAAACTTTGTGTCGATGCCTCCCGCTGTGTCGATAAGCCCTGTGCAGCTGTTGATAAACTGGCTCATGCTTGGCAGGGTGATGCGCTCGTTTATTCTTCTGGACGCAATGTAGCGCACATTGTGGGTGCAGATGTCCAGATATTCTGATTTAAGTGTGTTTTCTGTTATGCCGAACTTCTGTTTGTTGTGCATAATAAAATCTTTGCAGTTGTTAGCTTCAAATGCCATAAATATTGCCTCCTTGAAAAGCTTTGCAACACATTTTTGTCTGCTGTAGCTATTGTATGTACAGCCGCTGCTTTTTGTGAAAGGAGACCGTAAACGGCAAAAAACGCAGTATTATAACTTTTATTTATACGTTAGATTGTACAAAATATCGCCTTTTTCCCGTTAAAGCAAAAGGGCTGTTTTGGTAATATCCCGTCAAATGTTTGTGCAAACTGCCGAAAATGGGCGATTTTTTTTGACATCGCCGTCTACAAGGTGGTATAATCTAACAGCACCTTGAGGGTGCAGTTTAAAAATTTTGATTAGCAGACGGCTCAGCGGCAAAAATTCAGTTGAGCAGAGCTAAAATTTATTTTTATACCAACAGACAAAAAAGGAGATTATATGGTAAAACTCAAACACAGACTTGCAGAGTTTATATCCGGCAACAGACACCGCCTTGTTTTTATGGCGTTTTGCCTTTGCGTGCTTGCCGGTGCAGCTTTTTATATGTACAGTCTGCTGAACGTTGTAACCGTACAGGATGACAAAAACAGCAAAACCGTTGTTACTGTGTTTTCACAGCAGGATAAGCTGCTTAGCCTTGCAGGCTTCAGCCCTGACGAAGACGACACTGTTTTGTACACCACCTTCCCTGACAGATATACAAACATAACAATAAAAAAATCATTTGATGTGCCGATTACGGTTGACGGCGCAACAGTAAACGCCCACATAAAGCAGGGCACTGTTGCAGACTGCCTTGAAGCAGCAGGCGTTGTGCTTGGCGAATACGACTATACCGAACCAAGCCTGCACACACCTGTGGACGAAAACAGCTCCATCCGTGTGTTCCGTGTTGAATACAAGGACACACAGTACGAAGAAAGCATTCCTTTTGGTGTGGAATACAAAGAAAACAGCCTGACATACCGTTTTAAAAAGCGTCAGTACACTTTGCGCGAAGGCGTTGAAGGCAAAAACCTTGTGACCTACCGTGAACGTTTTGTTGACGGTGTGATGGAATCCAGCCTTGTGACAAAGGTGGAAACCGTGCGCGAACCTGTAAACAAGCTTGTGCTTAAATATGCGGACAAAGCAATTTCCCCGCTTAAAGGGCCAAGTGATGTAACCATCACAAACAATGTGCCAAGCCGATATGTGAGTGCACTTTACAATGTGGCGGCAACAGGTTATTCCTCCAAAGGCGGCAAGGGTGCCAGCGGCCTTGGCCTTTACTGCGGCACCGTTGCAGTAAACCCAAACATCATCCCTTACGGCTCCAAGCTGTACATTACAAGCCCTGACGGGCAGTTTGTTTACGGCTTTGCAATTGCAACCGATACAGGCACCGCCCTTATGAACGGCACAATAGGCGTTGACCTTTATTACGACACCTACAAGGAATCCAGCCTCAACTGGAAAAACGTTGTAAACATCTATATTATTGAATAATAAAAAGCCTGAAGAAATCTTCAGGCTTTTTTGTTTTGATGCATCATTGGTGTCAGATATTCCCTTGCCGCTTGAAAAGTGCTTTATTCAAGGCAGAATTGCTATGTTATCATAAATATTTTAACCGCAACAAAAAAC
>JAGBFE010000024.1 GCA_018109965.1 Oscillospiraceae bacterium
AAGTCTTGTCATCCGCACCAAAAGGTCTCGACCAATCGGTCGGGACTTTTTTATTTTCTGCGAGACCTTTTTTCATAGGGGAGTTACTCCCCTCCATGACGGATTTTTCCACAGATAAAGCTGTGAAAAAATCTCTGTCACCCCTCTAGATGATGGCAGGACATGCCATTCGGCGTCCTTGCCATAAATATTAAGGTTTTGGTTTATGACTGTCCGTTTATTTTTTTATTCAAAAATAGTGATTTTTTAGAGCAGGTAGAAATACCTGCTCTTTTTTGTTTCTAAGTGTTGCACTTAGTTTGACAATTCATCATGGGTTTTCACAAAATCATTTACATAAATCAATCTGTCAATTATACTTGAAATATACAAAAACAAACGGAGACAAAAATATGTTAAAGGAAATTGCATTTTATTATTTCAGCCCTACAGGCGGCACAAAAAAAGCAGGAGAACTTTTATGCAGGGCTATGGCAGAAAATATCTGCTGTATCGATCTGGCAAAAGAAACAGAAAAACTGTGCAATGCCGAAACCGCGGTTATTGCAGCACCTGTGTTTGCGGGCAGAATTCCTGAATTTGCCGCAGAAAAAATCAAAGCTCTGAACGGAAAAGGCAAAAAAGCAATAACAGTTGCAGTATACGGCAACAGAGCATTTGATGATGCTTTGCTTGAGCTCAACAATGTTGCAGCAGAAGCTGGTTTTTGCGTTGCAGCATCGGCAGCTCTGATTGCACAGCACTCAATGGTAAAGGAAGTTGCCGCAGGCAGACCTGATGAAAAAGATGCAGCGGAAATTGCAGATTTTGCAGAAAAAGTGCTTGAAAAACTTGCCGCAGACAAATGTACTCAGCCAAAGGTGACAGGCAATTTTCCATACCGCGAAGGGATGAATGTAACTGCAACACCAATCTGTACCGAACTTTGCAGCAAATGCGGTGTATGTGCACAGATATGCCCCACAAAAGCCATAACATCAGCCGATGGTGAAATTGCAACCGAACTTGACAAATGCATGCTGTGTCTTGCCTGCGTGGCAAACTGCCCTGCAAAAGCACGCATTCTGCCGCCGCCGATGCAGGAAGGCCTTAATCAGAAACTTGGTGCGCTTAAAGATGTGCGCAATGCGAACGAATATTTTGTGTAATATAAAATATATTGCCATACTCTTTTGTAACAGAGTGCTTTTTTGTGAGCGTAAGACGGAATATGCCATAATGATAAAAAATCGGTGCAATTGCTGGTGTATTTACAATAGTTTTAAGGAGTAGAATATGCAGAACAGGCCATATATAATATGCCATATGACAATGTCCATAGACGGTAAAGTTACCGAAGATTTTCTTACAGATAAGGCAGGAGGACCTGCCTGCGATATATATTACGATATAAACAGAAGCACAGAATCCAATGGATTTATCTGTGGCAGAGTTACAATGGAAAGCAGCTTTACAGGTGGATACTATCCGGATTTGTCTCAATACCAGCCAAAACAACACGAATTATCTGTGAAAGCGGACTATATAACAGATGATCTTGGCGGTTATTATGCGATAGCCTTTGACCCAAAAGGAAAGCTTGGCTGGAAATCTGACAGAATCATAGATGCAGACGGTGACCCGGGTTATAACGGAGCACAGATTATAGAGGTGCTTACCGCACAGGCAGAGGACAGATATCTCAGCTATCTTGAGAGCATGGAAATCCCGTATATCCTTGCAGGGGAAAAAGAAATAGATGTGGAGCTTGCCCTGTTCAAGCTGAAAAACATTATCGGCTGTGAAAAGCTGATGCTTGAGGGCGGAAGTGTTGTAAACGGATATTTTGAAAGAGCAGATCTGATTGATGAGCTGAGCCTTGTTGTAGCACCATGTATTGGCGGAAAATCAGGCAAACCTCTGTTTGCAGACAGCACTCCACTGGATTTTGAGCTTGTCAGTTCAGAAAATATAAACGGAAATATGGTTATGCGCTATAAACGGAAAAAAGGTTAGCTGTAATAAAGCGGAAAGGTATATGTAAATCTGACAGGGGGCAATGTAATGTTTGATGAGCTGTTCAGCAGAAAAACTGTAAATATACAAAAAGCATTGTTGTTCGGCTTTGTGTGTGATAAAAACGGATATATTTACGAAACAGCTATACTCGGCGGGACCTTTCTGCTTCAGATAACAATTTCTGCGGAGGGCAAGGTGGATACCCGATTGACTGAAAAAGCGACGGGAGAGGAGTATACACTGTATAAAACACACAGTGCATTGGGAACTTTTGTGGGAGAAGTCCGGAATGCTGTGCAGGATGTTCTGACTGTGATTGCAGATGAATGTTTTGACACGGAAGTTTTCAGCTCTCTGCAGGCAAAGGAAATTATCGCATATGTGCGGGACAAGTACGGTGATGCTCCGGAATATCTGTGGACAAAGTTTCCGGACAATGCTGTCTGGAGATGTAAGGATAACAAAAAATGGTATGGTGCACTGCTGACGGTCAGAGCGGATAAACTGGGTATCGATTGTGATAAAAAGATAGAAATACTTGACCTGCGCATTAAAGCGGAAGAGCTGGAAACAACCGTTGACGGTCAAAGATTTTTTAAAGGATATCATATGAACAAAAAGCATTGGTATACGCTTTTGCTCAACGGGTCAATACCAACTGAAGAAATCTGCAGGCGGATAGATGAAAGCTATATGCTGGCAAAAAGGTAATCAGATAAATTGTGATATTATAAAAATAAAAATTTGAAATTCGTACTATATAAGTGTAGATGTTTTGAAGCATCTACATTTTTTATCGCTTAAACTTTATATTGTTTTAATTATTACATCATTTTTAAACTGTGAATAATGATAAATTTGCAATAAATATTAAATAGATAACCAATAATTTTTGTTATAGAAAATATAAAAAAACGGCGATAAAATTTTGTAGAACGCCACAAAAAATATAACGTAATTATGTGTAAAAATATATTTACAAAAGCTTGTACATAGTATAAAATAGTACCAGTACGATAATTGTGTTAATACTGTATATATACAGGAGAACCTATGGCCAGATTAAGTGGAATCACAACTAAAAATGAAATAATACAGGTTGCCTGTGAAAATTTTTTCGAAAGAGGATATTCAGCAACATCACCAAAGCTGATTGCATCAGAACTTGGCATCAGCCCCGGCAATCTGACCTATCATTTTCCCACAAAAGAACATCTGCTGACAGTTGTTGTCCATATGTTGTGTCAGTTTCAGTGGAAACTGTTGGGCATAGAGGCAGAGAAAGGGATAGACTCGGTAGGCTCTGT
>JAGBFE010000203.1 GCA_018109965.1 Oscillospiraceae bacterium
ACGGTGCTGAATATATTTTTGAAATATCCCGCAAAAAGGCACAGCAGATTGCGTATGATAACTATATAAGCAACTTTGTCCCAGGTCAGATTATCCCATGCTGTGTGACACACATAGACCGTTTTGGTGTTTTTTGTGACATAGGATACGGAATAAGCGCCTTGCTGCCAATCGATTTTATTTCAGTTTCCCGTATACAAAGCCCCGCTGACAGATTTTGTGTGGGGCAAAATATTTTTGCCTGTATAAAAAGCTGTGATGCAAACGGGAAAATTGTGCTTACTCACAGAGAACTGCTTGGCACCTGGCTGGAAAATGCTGCATACTTTAAAGCAGGCACCAGCACAACAGGCATTGTGCGCAGCATTGAAAGCTACGGAGTATTTATCGAGTTGTCCCCCAACCTTGCAGGCCTTGCCGAAAGCTGCGAAGGGCTCGCTGTGGGCGATGTGGTAAATGTTTATATCAAAAGCATTCTGCCCGACAAGATGAAGATAAAACTTGTGGTAATAAGCTCATTGAAGGATGAACAGTTTTTCCCCGACATCAAATATTTTCAGACGGATGGTATTATTAAACACTGGAAATATTCTACCGAAAACTGCCCAAAACTTATTGAAACAATATTTTAAACAAAAAAGACTTCGGATTAAAACCCGAAGTCTTTCTGTTATTTTTCAGTTTTTTTATTTTTCGCTTTTCTTTTTATCAGCGTATATATGCCACACGCTGCTGCTAAAGGCATAAGTATTATAATGAATACTAAATTATCCCAGAACATTTGCCGCATAATATCGTAATAATTTCCTCTCCATAGTCCGCCGCGAGGATTTATAAGTATTGAAAATTCAATGTTGATTACAAAAGTTATAATTAAAATTAAATCAATTGCAATCAGGTGCATCAATTTTTGCTTTTTGTTTGATTTAACAAGAAAATATATAATAAAAAATATGCCTATTATAAATATTGCAGCAAAATATCTGTCAAGCATATTTATTACTTCAGAAATTGTAAACCTGATTGCCAGAGGTTTTCTCATCTCATCTGTTATAACCCCTGGTTCCACATAAAAAAATCTGTCCCTTATGTAAAACAGCATATTTCTTATAAACATAATTGCATTTAATGCAATTCCTACCGCAAAAACCGATTTATAACCGCTGTATACGCTATTTGCGGAGCCTGTTTTCCTAATGAGTTCATCTACAGTAATATCAAATATTTCGGCAAGTTTTTCCATTGCCGCAATGTCAGGTTCTGTTCTTCCTGCCTCATAACTTGCTATAGTCTGGCGGGAAACGGACAAGATGTCAGCCAACTGCTGCTGTGTGAGGTTAAGTTTTGTTCTGTGCCGTTTTATGTTGCTGCCAACAGTATTATTCATCAGTATCCTCCCAACTAATTATGCAACAATTATATCACAGCACATTATTTGCTGTCACGCTACATTTTGTAGCACAGGATTTTTAATAAATTTTCAGATACTTATTAACAAACAAGTTATAACAATACTTAAAAATTTAAATTTATCATATATTTTTACACAAATATTTAATAAAGTATGTTATAATAAATTGATAAATATAAACATAATGCACCAAACATCAGGAGATACCGATATGGCATTTATTGAATTTAAAGATGTGTGTAAAACATATACAATGGGTGAGGTTGAAATCAAAGCCCTTGACAATATCAACTTCACCGTGGATAAAGGAGAATTTGTGGTTATACTTGGCGCCAGCGGTGCCGGTAAAACAACAATTCTCAACCTGCTTGGCGGTATGGACACCATATCTTCGGGCGTTGTTAAGGTTGACGGAAAAGATATTTCCCAGGCAAACGACAAAGAGCTTTGTGAATACCGCCGTCACGATATCGGTTTTGTTTTTCAGTTTTACAACCTTGTGCAGAATCTGACTGCGCTTGAAAATGTTGAGCTTGCACGCCAGATTTGCAAAGACCCTCTTGACGGCGAAGAAGTGCTGGAACTTGTTGGTCTTGAACACCGTCAGCACAACTTTCCTTCCCAGCTTTCAGGTGGTGAACAGCAGCGTGTTGCCATTGCCCGTGCTGTTGCAAAAAACCCAAAACTTTTGCTTTGTGACGAACCTACAGGTGCTTTGGACTATGTGACAGGCAAACAGGTGCTCAAGGTTTTGCAGGATATGTCTGTACATCACAATATGACGGTAATTATGATTACCCATAATGCCGCTCTGGCTGATATGGGACAAAAAATCATAAAAGTACGCAGCGGCAAAATTGAAGATATAATAATCAACGAACACCCTAAAAACGTGGAGGATATTGAGTATTAAGTATGTTTCATAAAGATACCTTCCGATTGATCAGAAAAACCCGCAAGCGCTTTATCACCATTCTTCTGATTGTACTGCTCGGTGTTGGATTTATGGTTGGGCTGATGTGTTCGGCTCCTACCATGCGTGCCAGTGTGGACAAGTATTTTGACGAATACAGCTTTATGGATATACAGTTGTATTCATCCTATGGGTTTGATGACCGTGATATTGACGCTTTGCGTAAAAGCGATAACATAGACAAGCTTTTTGCTACTAAATTTGTGGATGTTTTTGTAAAGAACGATGAAACATCCATTGTTACCCGTGTGCAGGAACTTGAAAGCGATGTAAATAAATATGTCCTTACGGATGGCAGAATGCCCAAAAATAAGAACGAAGCATTGGCATTAGGCGGTTCTGATGCTTCCTTCGGTTCAGTATACAAAGTCGGTGACAAAATCAAACTGTACCTTGATGATGAAGATCTGTCCGAAACTTTGAGAGAACTTGAATACGAAATTGTAGGTGTTGTGCGCACTCCGCAGTACATGGCTTCCAGCAAGGAGACGTCAACACTCAACAACCTTTCCCTCACCACAGTCATCTATGTAGATAACGACAACTTTATAAATGATTATTATACTTCGGTATATCTGACCTTTAAAGATTCCAAGAACTACAATTCTTTTGATGCTGAATACGAGGAATTTATCGAAGATAATATTGATATGCTCGAAGACATAATAGATGAGCAGGAAGTTGTAAGACGCGATGAAATAATTGAGGAAATAACCGTTGAAATCGAAGATGGTGAAAAAGAACTCAATGAAGAAATAGCAAAAGCACAGGCAGAGATTGATGACGGCAAAAAGCAACTTGAGGATGCAAATGTTCAGCTGCTTGTTGGTGAAGCACAGCTTGAAGCCAGTGAAAAACAAATGAGCAGTGGATCGGAAGAAATAGAAAAAAACAAAAAGACCATTGCCGATGCGGAAAAACAGATTAACGAAGCAAAACAAAAAATTGCAGATGAGGCAGATTTATCATATGATGAGGCTGCAACTTCCATAAAAGCAGCTTACGGCGTTTATACTATGGTCAATCAGATGCTTGCTGACCCAGACAACACCCCTGAAGCAACAATAAGCAAAAATATAGAAGAAAAGCAACAGGAAATAGAAGATTTACAGGCTGAAAACAGCAGGCTTCAGAATGAAATTGATGAATTAAGAAATAACAGCAGTTCTGACGATAGTTCTGACAGCAGCTCCGATAATAGCAGTTCCGGTATTGACAGCAGCAACAGCGGCAATTCTGATGGCAGCAGTAACTCTGATAGCAGCAACAGCAGTTCCGACAGTTACTCTTCAATCAGTTTTGAGCTGCCTGATTTTTCCACATTAAAAATCAATACGATTATGAATATTTCATCAAAATCAGTTGATGAACAGATTGCGGAAAAACAACAGCAGATTGATGACAACAAAGCACGTATAGAAGTTTTGCGCAGAGAAATTGTCGAGTTGCGAAGTGTGCAGTCTATGGTCGGCGATGAAACTCTTGCCGAAATCCCACTAATGATTGACGAAATGTTTGGCGGCAGTGTTACCGATGCATATAATGGTATTCTTCAACTGGAGGATGCTGTAACAGAACTTGAATATGGCAAAAAACAGCTGGCTGCGGCTGAAGCGGAATTAACCGCAGGCGTAAAGCAGATTGAAGATGCAAAAAAACAGCTGGCTGACGGCCGCAAAGAATATGAAAAAGGCCTTGCAGAGCTGGAAGATGCACAGAAAACCCTTGATGAAGAATATGAAAAAGCACGTATAGAACTGGACAAGGCAAAACAGGAGCTCAGCGAGCTGCCTGATGCCGAATGGACCATACTTGACCGTGATATGCACTACTCCACCCTTATGTTCAAAGACAATGCCAACCAGATGCAGCGCATAGGCAATGTGTTCCCTATGCTGTTCTGCCTTGTTGCTGCACTTGTATGTATGACAACAATGAAACGTCTGGTTGACGAAGAACGTTCGCAGATTGGTGTGTTCAGTGCAATAGGATTTTCAAAAGGAAAAATTATAAGCAAATATGTTATCTACGCACTGAGTGCAAGCCTTATCGGCAGCGGCATAGGTATGCCGATAGGTGTGCTTTCGTTACCGTGGGTAATTTATACCTGCTGGAGAATGATGTATGATTTGCCAGATATGACCCTCTATATGCCTGTTTCCATAGGTGCACTGGGTGTTTGCCTTTTCACCTTCCTTATGGTCTGGGTAACATTCACTGTTGTCCGCGGTGTACTTAAAGAATGCCCCAGCCAGCTTATGCGACCTAAAGCTCCAAGAACGGCAAAGAAAGTTTTCCTTGAAAAAATCCCGTTTATATGGAAACGCCTTTCCTTCACCTCCAAGGTTACTGCAAGAAACATTATCCGTTACAAAAGCCGTTTCTTTATGACAGTTATCGGCGTGGCGGGATGTACAAGTCTTTTGGTGCTTGGCTTTGCCATCAAAGGCTCAATATCCCAGGTTATCAGTCTGCAGTTTGGTGAAATAATAACCTACGACACCTCTATAACACTCGAGAACTCCGACTATC
>JAGBFE010000204.1 GCA_018109965.1 Oscillospiraceae bacterium
AGTTGACCATCACGTTGACAGCGGCCAGATAAAAAATCTGTTTTTAAGCGACTACTGCTGTACAGCGCTGTACATCTATATGATGTTTAAGGACAGCTATGATTTTTCTGATGAACAGAAAACGCAGATTTTCCGTGCGGTGCTGAGCGACAGCGTATTCGGCAAAAGCAGCCGATACAAGCCAACTGATGCACAGGCGGTGAAAGCACTTGGTTTTGATACAAACTACGATGAATATTTTGAAAAATTCTTTGTACCTACCGATTTGAGCAAAGCGCCTGAAATCTTTGGCAAAAACGGCCTTAAAAGCTACAGCTTTGAAAAGGCGCAGTTTGTCAGCACATATATCGAAGCTACCGACACAAAACTGCTTTGCGATTACAGGCAGTTTGTCACAGACTATGACGGCGATTTTCTTGGCATATGGATTGATTACACACAGCCCAAAACCTTTGTGTATTTTAAACATAACGGCACGGTGCATCATCTGACCTACGACTGCATTGCATCCCGCGCGGCCACAATTATGCCGCAGATAGTAAAACTGTTTTAAGTAAATTTGCAGGCTAAACCCTGTTTTAATAAAAGATAAAAGGAGATTACAACTATGAATCTGTTTTACAAAGACAAACTTTGTGAAGTTCTGAAAAACAACAATGTTGATGCAATTCTCATTGCTCCAGGCGAAGAACTGGAATTTATTCTTGGTCACACAACACATATCTGCGAACGTTTTCAGGCTTTGTTTATAAAAGCAACAGGTGAATACTTCTATGTTTGCAACAAGCTGACAGAAGATGAAATCACAATGCATATGGACGGCAACCCTGTTTACGGCTGGTACGATAAAGACGGCTTCCTGCCAACATTCAAAAAAGCAATGGAAGAAAACGGCCTTATCGGCAAAACAATCGGTGTAAACAGCACGGAACGTGCCTGCCTTGTTCTCGATATGATGCAGAATGTTGACGTTAAATTTGTTAACGGCAAACCACTGCTTGAAAGAATGAGAATCTGCAAAACTGACGAAGAAATCGAAAATCTCCGCATTGCAGGCCGCATCACAGACGAAACATACTACGAAATCCTCAAGTATGCAAAACCTGGCATGAAGGAAAAAGACATCGTAGACTTCATTATGGAAGAATTTGCAAAACGCGGTGCAGACTTTGGCTTTGCAATTGTTGCAGCAGGCGAAAACGCAGCATTGCCACACTACAACGGTGACCAGGCTGTTATCAAGGAAAATGATGTACTGCTGTGTGACTTTGGCTGTGTTTACAAAGGCCTTTGCGCTGATATGACAAGAACATTCTTTATCGGCAGCGTTACAGAAGAACAGAAAAAAATGTACGACTATGTTCTCCGCAGCCAGTGTGCAGGTGTTGAAGCAGCAGTTAACGGCGCATTTATCCCAGATGTGGACAAAGCTGCACGTGACATCATCGACGAAAGCGGTTACGGCCCAACATTTGTAACACGTCTCGGTCACGGCATCGGCTACTCCATCCACGAAGCTCCGGACATCAAACAGTCCAACCCAATGTATCTTGAACCAAGAATGACATTCAGTATTGAACCAGGCATCTACCGTGTTGGCGAATTCGGCATCCGTATTGAAGACATCGTTCTTGTAACAGAAAACGGCAACGAAACACTCAACAACGCAACAAAAGAACTTATTGTTGTAAACAACTGATTATAATGATAAAACCACGGAGGTCACACTCCGTGGTTTTGTTTGCATATGGGATTATATATTGATATAATATGAAATATACAGGGCAAAAAACATAAATTTAGTGAGGTGGGATAATGAAAAAAACAAGCAAAAATACAGGCATAGGGATTGCACTGGGAATGTGTTTTGGAGTAGCTGTAGGCACTTCATTGGGTTCATCGTTTGGCAATACAAGCATAGGGATTTCCATAGGAATTAGTGTTGGCATGTTAATCGGGCTTGTTATTGGTATGCAGGAGGATAAAAGAGTAAATCAACAGATTGAAGAAAAGTGCTACACCATTGCAAAAATTGTACATAGTCAAACAGATAATAAATATATGATTACCATTTTTGATAAAGCGGGAATAGAAAGTGTTGTTGCTGTTCCGAAAGGACAGATGGAAGGGGAAATTTTTGCAGTTGGTGATATTGTATTTATGGATGATGATGGGGTAATAGAACAGGCATACGATAAAGAAGACATATAAGTGGCAGTTTATATGTTATTAAATTACAAAGCCGTGAGG
>JAGBFE010000205.1 GCA_018109965.1 Oscillospiraceae bacterium
GTTTCATCTGATTTTCTTGTATCAGTAACCTGAACTTCAGCAATATCTTTTTCTTTTGGTGCCCAGATAAACGGCATACCTTTTGTTGCAGGATATATAATGCAGGTTGCCAGCGTCAAAAATAAAAACATTCCCAATACACATATTGTAATCTGCATATTGCTCATATATTTAATTCTTTCACCAGCAGTTTTATATGTTTTAGTAAGTTCTCTGAAGGTCATAATATGTATTCCTTTCCACTTAAGCCTACGCTTAAAAATCTTATAATATTATACTACATAATATCACAACTGGCAAATAAAAGTTGTGTGAAATTTTATTATTACATATGTTAAATCAAACTATTATTGGTGTTCAGTCTTTTTTTCAACCAATATTGCTGCTATAAAGAATATAATAAAAACGATAATAAATATCAGCCATCCCCAGTGATGATACTGAGGACCTATATGACTTTCAAAGCCACCGAAAATTTCACCGGCAACAAGGCCTGATATATATCCGATAAAAGATATAACAACAATTCTTCTTTTTCCCGATAATGAATAAGCGGTCATCATCCCTGCAAAGAAAGGAAAAAGCTGTCTTGCAACCCATTCAGGTGTATAAAGTGAATCCATACAATATCTGGTTAGTATGTACAATACACACATTGCAGCAAAAACTATTCCAAAAAATTTCCAGTCCAGCTTTTTTAGCTTTTTCATACCAGTTCCTCCTGTATTTATTATCTGCATATATAATATCACATTTGTTGTGAATATTTAATATGTATTTAAAAAATTTTATTGCCAATAGATTTGATTTACATTATAATTAAACTAACATTAAAATAATATTCGGAGGAAAATTTATGTTAAGAGAACTGCCATTAAACCAGGTTAAAATGACAGGTAAATTTTGGGATAACTATGTTGAACTTATCAAAAACGCAACAATTCCATTTCAGTACAAAGTACTTAATGACGATGTTGACGATATAGAATATCTCAGAGACAGAAAAAGCTATGCTCTTGAAAATCTGCGTATTGCTGCAGGTTTAAGCCAGGGTGAACATCACGGTATGTCTTTCCAGGACAGTGACGTTTACAAATGGCTTGATGCTGTAGGCTGCAGTTTGCAGGTGAAACCTGACAAAGAATTGCAGGAAACTGCCGATAAAGTTGTAGACCTTATTGCTGCTGCACAGCAGGCTGATGGTTATATTGATACATATTTTCAGCTTAAAGAACCACGCCTTAAATACAGAATGATGTATCTCGGCCACGAACTTTACTGTATGGGCCATCTGCTTGAAGCCTGTGTGGAATATTACAAAGCTACAGGCAACCAGAAAGTCCTTGAAATCGCCAGAAAAGTTGTTGACCAGGTTGATTCAAAATTCGGTTATGAAGAAGGCAAAATTCACGGTTCTGACGGACATCCTGTTATCGAACTTGGTCTTCTCAAATACTATGAACTCACAGGTGATGAAAAAGCATTGAGAATGTGCGAATTCCACATTGATATCCGCGGAAAAGACCCTGATTTCTACAACAAGGAAATGCAGCGCAACATTGAAGACAATCTGCCTATCGATATGGTTGATGTTGCAGATAAAACAGAATACCTCTGTGCTTATACACAGCCTAAAAATCAGAGAGAAGTTAAAGGCCACGCTGTAAGAATGCTTTATCTTTGTGCAGGTATGGCACGTCTTGCCTATCACAACCACGACAAAGAAGTTTACGAAGCCTGTCTTGCATTGTGGGACAATGTTGCAAACAAAAAAATGTATATTACTGGCGGTGTTGGCTCAACAGGTATCGGTGAAGCATTTACAGGAAACTATGACCTGCCTAACGAAATTATGTACTGCGAAACATGTGCATCAATTGCTCTTGTTTTCTTTGCATATGATATGTTCAAAATTGATCCAAAAGAAGAATATCTTGAGGTAATTGAAAGATGTCTTTACAACGGTATTCTTGCAGGTGCTTCTCTTGACGGTGTACACTTCTTCTATGTAAACCCAATGGAAATTCACGCTGATATGATTGCAGGCAACAAAAACCTTTATTGGATTAAACATATCCGTCCAAACTGGTACA
>JAGBFE010000206.1 GCA_018109965.1 Oscillospiraceae bacterium
CTACCAATGTACCAAGTTTGTTGCACAAAATACGGCGGAAATATTCATGACGTCCGAATGATGTAAAGGCTCTGGAGTCAGTCAGCATACCAAATCCGTCATAGTTGTTCATCATTGCACCGTAAAGCATACACAGCACAGTCATATTGGTTGCAATGGAAAACGCAAGCTTGCAGCCTGCACCTGCCACCATAAGACGCAATAGCTCAGTGTTGTTTTTCAGTATTTCAACATAATCTTTAAGTGCAACTTTTTCCTGTTCGCCACCAAGGCCAAAATATTCAGGACGGTCCTTTTCTGCAATACCGATAATTGCAAGTATTGTAAGTACAGCTGATACAACAATAGCCATCGGTACCTATTTATGACAAATTATATCAATAATTTTATTTCTTTAATAATAAATAACTTTTATGGTGTACAACCAAAGTAACAATTGATAAAAAAGATAAATTGATGTAAAATTTATTCATATTCTTTTAGGAGTGATTGTTTTGAAAATCAGCAAAAAAATTATTGTTATTCTTGGTATTTTGCTTGTACTTGCTTTCAGTTTTGTCTTTTATGATATAATTTTGGATTCCGATGTGCTCGGTGTTTCATTTGTAACTACACAAAAAACCCCGGAACCTACACCTACGCCTACTCCCGAACCAACAATAAAACCTGCAGAAACAACAACTTTTATCGGTGTTGGCGATAATCTCATACATGGTACAGTTTATCTTCAGGCCCAGCAACGTGCCGGTGGAAACGGATATGATTTTACATATGCATACGAAAATATTGAGGATTATTTTGACAACTTTGATATTAAATTTATCAATCAGGAAACATTGGTAAATGATGCGTATGCACCTTCGCATTATCCTCAGTTTTCCTCTCCTGTTGAATTGGGGCAGCATGTAGTTGATATGGGTTTTAATGCAATTGGTATGAGCAACAACCATTCTTATGACAAAGGCCCTGACGGCATACGCTCTTCACTTGAGTTCTGGTCACAGTTTGATGATATTGAATATTTCGGATTTTATACAGGTGATGATGCAAACGAAATCAAATATATGGAAATCAACGGCCTCAAAGTTGCTTTTGTAGCCTATACAATGTATACAAACGGACTTTCCATATATGATGAAACCTGCCCTAAAGTAGTGTCTACCAGTGACTATGCAACTATTGAGCGTCAGGTCACAACAGCACGTCAGAATGCTGATGTGGTAATAGCTTCCTGCCATTGGGGTTATGAAGATACCAACCAGACAATCCCTTTGCAGCACGAAATTGCACAAAAGCTGAACGAATGGGGTGCTGATGCAATTATTGGCACACATCCTCATGTAATTCAGACTGTTGAATGGATAGAAAATCCTGAAAACGGACACAAAACCATTGTATGTTATTCGCTGGGCAATTTTATTTCTGCACAGTCTGCAGCAAACAATATGCTTGGCGGTATGTTTCAGTTTGATATTGTAAAAACTTATACAGACCTGGATGACAATTATGAAATATCCATTGAAAATCCCAAATTTGTTCCAACTGTTACCCACTATGATGCAAATTATTCAAATGTAAGAAATTATCTGCTTAAAGATTACACTGCAGAAATGGCCAACAGCCACGGCGTACGGGCTTTTCAGGATGTATTCTCCATTGAATTTATGGAAAAAATAATATATAAGTATATTCCTGAAGAATTCCTGCTTTATAAATAACCAATAAAACAACAGACATTTGAACAGTTATTGCAGCCTGCTCAAATGTCTGTTTTTTTACTTTAATTTTCCGTCAGTAACCTTTCTAATGCGTTTCTGTCACATATTTCAATGTTACCATATTTTACCTCAACATATCCTTTACTTTTAAATTTTGAAATAATTTTTGATACAGTCACCCTGTTAAGTGCAATTGATGCTGCGATTTCTTCGTGTGTATACGGGAGTGCATCCTGGCCTCTTGTTTCAGATTCTCTCAATAAAAAATCTGCAACTTTTTGTATACTGTTGTATTGACTGCTTTGCACTATCTGACGGGTAAGATAGTTGCAGGTATCCGCCATATGCTGAAATATAAGGCGCATAAGCTGCTCTGATTGTGTGCACATTTCAATAAGTTCTTCGGCACGGTAGCATATTACTTCTGAATCTATAACAGCTTCAATTGTTACTTCCCTTTTTTTATCTGCCAGAAACGAGCTGTCTCCAAAAATACGTCCCTCTTCAAGTACTTCGATTGTTCTTTCTTTACCATTTGCCAAAACTGTATATACCCTTACCCTTCCCTTTGTGATTATAAAAAAATGAGAAGCTTCATCACCTTGAGCAAAAATCTTTGATTTGGGTTTGTGAACTTCTTTTTCACCTGACATTCTTAAAACAGACAAAAGTTCTTTTGGAATAACTACAGCCATATTACACCTCTTTAAAATTTAATTCCTTTAAGATTGTAGCATTAACTACAGAATTTAACAATATTATTATATATAATTGATTTGAACAAATATTATTAAAGGTGATATAATGATTAAAAATTTAAAATCATATTTATTGGTAATTACAGGCAGTTGTCTCACTGCATCAGCTTTTGGGCTCATTGTACTGCCAAATCAATTTGCTGCAGGCGGTGTTACAGGTTTTTCTGTTTTGCTGCAGAATATTATACCATTGCCTGTTTCAGTTTTGGTACTTGCAGTAAACCTGAGTCTTTTTCTGCTTGGCTGGATTTTTGTAGGAAAAGATTTTGTATTCAAAACACTGCTCACAAGCATTATTTTTCCTTTTGTGCTTGAAATAACACAACAGTTTGATATTTTTCACGAACTTGCTGCCGACAGCCTTGTAAGCAGTATTCTTGCCGGTGCCATTCTCGGACTCGGGTGTGGGTTTATTCTTTTAGGCAATGGCTCCGGTGGTGGATTTGATATTCTTGGAGTTATTCTCAACAAAAAATTTGGCATTTCAGTTTCGATTGTTATGTACATATGTGATTTCATTATCATTCTTACACAGACAGTTGCAAACGGAATGCTTAAAACTGTTTATGGTGTAATTGTAATTCTTGTTTCAACAATGATAATTGATAAAGTGCTTGTTCGCGGTAAATCAGCAGGACGTATCTTTATTTTTTCTGAAAAACACGAAGAAATTCGCCTCGCCCTGCTTGACAAGCTTGATGTTGGTATGAGTTATATTAACGGAGAAAACGGTTATCGCAGAAAAGAAACCAAAATTATTATGACTGTAGTACATTTTGATATGGTTGAAAAAGTAAAACGCAGTGTTTATTCAATAGATCCAACTGCTTTTGTAGTTGTTGACAACGTACATTATGTAAGCGGTCGTGGATATACAATGGACAGATAAGAGGTATAAAATGGTCAAAAAATATTCCAAAAAAGAAATACTCACTATTGCCAAAAATATTTTTCTGGTTATTTTAGGGTCAGCAATTCTCGCTTTTGGTACTGCTGTTGTTATCGTTCCATATGACCTTATTACAGGTGGTCTTTCAGGGCTTGCAATTGTTCTGGACAAAATAATTCCTTTGAATTTAGGTATTGATACTTATGTAACAATTTTAATGTGGGGCTTGTTTGTTGTAGGTTTGATATTTTTAGGAAAAGATTTTGCAATGAAGACATTTATATCTTCAATTTTTTATCCTATAACCCTTTCACTCTTTATGAATCTGGTTAACGAAGATTTTATGGGTGGATTTTTCTACATAAAAAATTCCCAGTATCCTGATATTGCTATTTTCCTGGCTGCAGTATTTGGCGGTATATTGGTTGGTGTTGGCTGTGCTGTCACTTTTGTGGGAGGCGGCTCCACTGGCGGTGTTGATATACTTGCATTTTTAATTTGCAAAATCTTCAAACGCTTAAAAACACCTGTCGTGATTTTTGCCATTGATGCAATTATTATTGTTATGGGTATGTTTATAATCAACGACCTTGTAATCACAATGCTGGGTATTGTTTCTGCCTTTGTTTGTTCCTATTTTGTTGACTATATTTTCCTTGGAAGTACCAAGGCCTTTGTAGCCAATATCATTTCTGATAATCCTGATGAAATCACACAGCAGGTTATCGAAAAGCTTGAAAGAACAACAACAATATACAGTGCTGTTGGCGGTTACACCAAAACTGATAAAAAAGTTATTATGGTTTCCTTTAATATCAGAGAATACTCTACACTGATGAATATTATACACAAAGCAGACAAAAATGCCTTTGTTACAATACATTCCGCTCATGAAATAAGCGGCGAAGGCTGGACAAGATAAATTAAGTTTACAACAAATAAAAACAGAGCCGTTTTTACACGACTCTGTTTTTTAATTATCTTATAATTTTTCTCCACAGTTGCTGCAATACACGTGGTCATCTTCTACTTTTTGACCGCATTTTGTACAGTATTCAACGTAATCAACATCTGTTACAGCATTATATTGTGAAGGCTTTGGCGGTATTGGGACTTCATCTTCTGCAGTTTCTTTTGTTTCAGTTTCTTTTTTACCGTCATCCTGTTCATATTTCTTTGCAAGGTCTGCAGCTTCAGTTGAACCAAAAGTTTCCAATGGTTTATTGAGCATTTCTTTGAGTTCAGCTTCTTTTTTAGCTTTTTTATCTTTATTTCTAAGGGTGATTTCTATTACAAGTGCTGCAACAAATATAACCAAAGGAATAGCAACGGCACCAAAACCTGAAGCTGGTTTCTTCATAATTTCATCTGCTGCTTCAGAAAATGATTTGCTGAAATATTCATCTTCATCAAGTGAAGAATCCCAGTAATATTCATCAAGTTTATCAAGAATAATATTTCTTGCCTCTGAATCAATGACTGTATCCGCTGTGCTGCCGCTGAGACAATAAGTACTGTAGTAGTCCTGTTCCCAGAATATCAGCAGAACATGCGCCTCATCTGTAAACATTTCATCATATTTGTCATTTGCAAAATCTTCTACACAGTCATAAAAGTCTCCGCCCACATCATCTGTAATATATACATGAGGCTGAACACCTGTTTTTTCATAGAAATATTCAAGCCCTCTTTCTATGTCCGAACGGTCATTTATCCAATTAAGTTCGTCTGTGTAATAAGATGTGACATTGACATTTGCATTAAGTTTGGTACGCTGCTGTCTGCCCGAGCCAACCAACAATACGCTGTTAAACAGCACCATAATAAGACTCATAATCATTATAATTATGAGCACAATATGGATACATCCCGAAGATGACTGTTTGTTTGTATTGTTATTGGAATAGTTTGGTTGATTGTTGCCGGAATTATATGTTCTGCGGTTGTTGTTTCCGCTGTTATTTATAATAATAGGGCCTGTTGTTCTTGGCATGCCCCATAATCCGCCGCCGTAAGTGCGTGGTCTGTTGCCAGAACTGTAAGTACGTCCCGAACCGCCAAAACCTGAACTTCCCCTGCTACTGCTACCAAAGCTTGAACTTGAACGTCCAAAGCTGGAGCTGCTTCTGCTGCCACCAAAGCTGGAGCTGGAACGTCCGCCGCCAAAACTGCCGCCTCTGCTGCCTCCAAAGCTGCCTCCACGGCTTCCGCCTCCGCCGCCTCGTCCACCGGCTCTACCCATATTAGGTACCTCCATAATTAAGTATTGATAAATGCAAAAGATGCAACCAAAAAGGCTGCATCTTTTTTTCATCCTCTAACAGATTATAAGCCCATTTTCTTTTTGAGTTCTGCAAGTTCATCTTCTACAGATGCTGAGCCTGTTTCATATTTCTTTTCAAGTGCTTTTGCTTCATCAACAGGTTTGGAATTCAATTCTGACATACTGTTTGCTCTGTCCAGCATATTGTCAGCTTTTTCTTCCATACGTTTAAATGCTGCCATAGCATCCTGTGCTGCATCAGCGTGATCATCAAATGCATTAAGTTTTTCCTGTGTTTTTGCAACAGCAACTTTAGCTTTGATTGCTTCTCTTCTTGCTTTAAGTTCATTTATATCATTTGTGAGCTTGTCGTGCAACTGACGCATTTTCATTGCATTCTCATGTGCAACTGCATAAGCTGTATGCAATGCTGCACCTGCTGTTTCAAGTTCCTGTTTTTTGCTGAGGAAAACACGTGCATCACCTTCATTGCCAGCCTGAAGAGCTTTCTGTGCAAGTGCAAGATATTTTTCAACTTCTGCAACATTTGTATCAACTGCGCGTTTTGTGCGTGTTTCTTCAGCCATAACAGCAGCAGTTTCCTGTTTAACCTCCGCAAGGTCTTCCATCATATCTCTGAGATACTGATCAATCATTTTGGAAGGATCTTCAAATTTGTCAAGTAACTCATTGATATTTGCTTTTAAAATGTCGTTAAATCTACTCAAAATGCTAGCCATAATTTTTCCTCCTTTA
>JAGBFE010000207.1 GCA_018109965.1 Oscillospiraceae bacterium
AATTGTTGACAGACGGTGTGCAACGATAAGCATTGTGCCAATATTGCGAATTTTTTCCAGTGAATCCTGAATGAGCAGTTCCGTTTCAGTGTCAATATTGGCTGTGGCTTCGTCAAGAATAATAACCGATGGTTTGTGTATAATTGTTCTTGCAAAGCTGAGCAGCTGACGCTGACCTGCCGAGAAGTTGTTGCCTCGTTCACGCACTACTTCATCAAGACCGTTATCAAGCTTGTTGATAAAGCTGTCCGCGTTCACATAGCGGCATACTTCCATAATTTCCTCATCGTAAACACCTTCCATATTGAGCAGAATATTGTTGCGGATATCTCCTGAAAAGAGGAAAACGTCCTGCAGCATCTGACCGAAATGTTTGCGGAGAGAAGAAATTTTGATTTTTTTGATATCTATGCCGTCAATCAGAATCTGACCTTTCTGGATATCATAGTTACGGCAGATAAGTGACAGAATTGTGGTTTTGCCGCTGCCTGTTGCACCGACAAAGGCAACTGTCTGTTTTGGATGAACATGGAATGAAACACCTTTGAGTATCCATTCACCCGGATTGTATGCAAACCATACATCTTTAAATTCAATTTCGCCTTTGATATCTTCAAGCTCAATTGTTTCATCGTCATCTACAACATCCGGCACAAGGTCCATAATTGTAAAGATTTTTTCTGCTGAAGCAAAGGAACGCTGCAACATATCAAACTGTTCAGCAAGGGTCTGAATCGGGTTGAAAAATCTTGAAATATACAGATAGAACGAAACGATTATGCTTGCATCAATAGTCTGACCAAACCAGGTTGCACCCGTAATGCTTGCTTTGGAACCAAGGTAGAACAGACAAAGGATTGCAACCACGTTGAGCATATAAATCATCGGACGGAAAATGCCGAAAACATACATACGGTTGTGTTTTGCTTTTGCCTGATTGTCGCTTTTTTCAAGAAAATCGCTCATCTTGCGGTCTTCCTGGTTAAAAATCTGTGTAATTTTAATACCTGAAAGGTTTTCGGAAAGATATGTGTTGAGTGCTGTTGTAGCATTGCTTACTGCACGGTGTACCTTTCGTGAAAATACGCGGAACACAAATGTGAACAGACACACAAATGGCATAAGACACAGTATCATAAGTGTAAGTGTGTAGTTGAGCAGCAACATTGCACCAAGCACACCAAACATTACCATTATATTCTTGATAAGTGTTACCAGAATGTTGGTAAACATATAGCTGATCGCGTTAGGGTCGTTGCTTACACGGGTAACAAGTTTACCTACAGGGATATTGTTGAGCTGTTCGTGTGAAAGCTTTTCGATATGTGTAAATACATCTTCCCTGATATCAGACAGGATTTTCTGACCGATTTTCTGCAGAATCATTGCCTGGAAATAGGTGCAGATAAGTGAAACTATGAGTATACCCACATACATTGCAACTATGGTGAAAAGCTGTGGGAGTTCAAAGTCTTCCTGTATCAAAGCAATAAGCTTACCTGTGATAAGAGGTGAAACCAGCTCGTAAACTATTGAGAACAGCATTATTATAAACACAACTATAAATGTTTTATAGTACGGTTTTATATACACAAGCAGACGTTTTATAATCTCGCCGTCTGCCATATTTCTTTCAAAATCATCCTCCGGATTGATTTTGCCAAACATTTTGTAAACAACAATAAAGGCAATGGTGATAACGCCGATAACTGCGCCCATTATGAGTAAAGGTAAATATTCATTCATCAGCTGTTACCTCCTTCCTCTTCAAGCTGCTGCAGGTCTACCATTGTTTTGTAGGACGGACATCTTTCGTAAAGTTCTTCGTGCTTGCCGATATCAACCAGCTTGCCGTGGTCGATAAATACAATTTTGTCCATCTGTTCAATGGTGGAAATTCTGTGAGCAATAAGAATTGTTGTTTTGCCTGCGCGGGTTTCGTGCAGATTTTCCAGAATTGTTTTTTCTGTTTTTGTATCAACTGCAGATACAGAGTCATCCAGAATAAGGATAGGTGCGTTTTTCATAAGTGCACGGGCAATGGATATACGCTGTTTCTGACCGCCGGAAACGGTAACACCTCGTTCACCGAGAACAGTGCCGTATCCCTTGCTGAGATCCTGAATATTGCTGTGAATATCTGCAAGTTTTGCTGCATTTGTAACTGCCACATTGCTGTGAGCATTTACGCCGAATGCAATATTGTTTTCAATTGTGTCGGAGAACAGGAAGTTGTCCTGTGGTACATAAGCACATCCGTCACGCAATGAATGAATTGTAATATCGTTTACATCATGACCGTCGATAAACAAAGTACCGTCAGCCACATTGTATGTACGCAGAATAAGGTCAACCAATGTGGTTTTGCCCGAACCCGTTTTACCTACCAGACCAACGTTTTCGCCTGCATTGATTTTGAAGCTGATATTTTCAAGTACATTATAATCGCCGTCAGGATACTGGAAGGAAAGATTGCGGAATTCTATGTTGCCCTTGATGTTTTCCAATGGTTTTGCATGTGGTGCATCTTTTACATTCTGTTCTGCATCAAGCAGTTCGCCGATACGTTTTGCAGATGCAACACCACGGCTGGTCATATCAACAAGGTCTGCAACAGCCATAACCGGCCAGATAACG
>JAGBFE010000208.1 GCA_018109965.1 Oscillospiraceae bacterium
AGAACTGTCTTTTTAGGTGGCTTGAGGGAATAGGCATGATGGTTGGTTGTGCGCACAAAACTGCCGTCTGCAGCTGTAACAAACGGTCTTGCAATAATTCTGCCTACAGCGAGTTCACCAACAAGCATATCACGGGCAATCTGACAGTATTCGTACAGCTTTTCTACAGGCACAACATCTTCATGTGCCGCAACCTGGAATACACTGTCAGCGGATGTATACACAATCAGGTCGCCGCTTTCCATATGCTGCCTGCCGTATTCAGCGATAACCTGTGTGCCGGAATAAGGCTTGTTGCAAAGCACCTTTCTGCCGGTCAGCTGTTCGTATTTTTCAATAACATCGGCAGGGAAGCCGTTTGGATATACAGGCAATGGGTTTTCGCTTTCAACCCCTGCAATTTCCCAGTGACCGATTGTTGTATCCTTGCCGTTGGATTTTTCCATTACCCTTGCAAAGCTGGCTGTCGGTGCGCTGAAAGGCACACAGCAGTTTACACCGTCAATGTTAAAAAGTCCCATCTGTGCCATATTTGGGGTATTGAACTTTGCACTTTTTGCAACGGAAGCCAAAGTATTGCTGCCCGCATCGCCAAATTTTTCAGCATCGGTCATATCACCGATACCAAAGCTGTCCAATACTATTAAAAACACTCTTTTATTCATAAAAACACCTCTTTTGGTGAAAAATTGAAATTGATTGACTTATATAATATATTATACCACATAATATGTGTAAAAAATACAAAATTTGAAAAACAATGGTTTAAAAGTACATAAGTGCAATAAAATGAAACCATTTTCTATTGCGAAATATTTTTTTTATAAGTATAATCTATCTTGGAATAATTATTGATTATAAAAATCATTTTATATATAAGATATTAGGGAGAATAGGTTTTATGAGAAAAACAAAAATTGTTTGTACACTTGGTCCATCCACAGACAAACCGGGCGTACTTAAACAGGTGATGGAAGCAGGTATGAACGTTGCACGTTTCAACTTTTCTCACGGCACACACGAAGAACACCTTGAAAGACTCAAAAAGGTAAGAGCTGTTCGCACAGAACTTGGTCTTTATGTTGCAACAATGCTGGATACAAAAGGTCCGGAAATCCGTGTTAAAAAGTTTAAAAACGGAAGCATTGAGCTTAACGCAGGCGACAAATTCATCCTTACAACAAGAGATGTTGAAGGTGATGAAACTATCGTAAGCATCACATATCAGGACTTTGTTAAAGACGTAAAAGAAGGCACAAGAGTTCTCTTTGCCGATGGTCTTATCGAAATGGTTGTTGACAAAGTTGGCGAAACTGATGTTGAACTCACAGTTCTCAACAACGGCCAACTTTCCAACAACAAATCAATCAACCTGCCTGATGTAAAACTCTCTATGCCTTTTGTAAGTGAAAAAGACAGAAGCGATATCATTTTTGGTATTGAAAACGGTTTTGACTTTATTGCATGTTCTTTTACAAGAAGCAAGGAAGATATTCTTGAAGTAAGAAAAATTCTTGAAGAATACAACTATACAGAAATGCGTGTTATTGCAAAGCTTGAAAACAACGAAGGTATCGAAAACATTGACGAAATCCTTGAAGTTGTTGACGGCATTATGGTTGCACGTGGTGATATGGGTGTTGAAATTGACTTTACTGAAATTCCAAGAATTCAGAAAGAAATTATCCGTAAATGCTACGAAGCAGGCAAACCTGCAATCACAGCTACACAGATGCTGGAATCTATGATTGAAAATCCACGTCCTACAAGAGCAGAAGTTACAGACGTAGCAAATGCTATTTATGACGGTACATCTGCAATTATGCTTTCCGGCGAAACAGCTGCAGGCAAACATCCTGTAGAAGCTGTTAAAACAATGGCTGCAATTGCAGAAAAAACAGAACAGAACATCGACTATGCTGCAGAACTCAAAGCACGTGATTACGGCAAAAATATTTCTGTTACCGATGCAGTTGCTCACGCAGCATGCGTAACAGCAATGGATATCGGTGCAAAAGCTATTGTAACTGTAACAAAATCCGGTTTTACAGCACGTAACATTTCAAAATACCGTCCAAGTCTGCCAATCATCGGCTGCACAGATTCAGCAAGAACATGCCGCAAAATGGCTTTGTCCTGGGGTGTTATGCCTGTTATGATGGCAACAGTTTCCGGCACTGATGAACTTATTGACATCTCCACAGCAGCAGCTAAAAAGGAAAAAATCCTTGAAGATGGTGATATGGTTGTTATCACAGCAGGCGTTCCTGTTGGTGTATCAGGTTCCACAAACATTATGAAAGCTCACAAAGTGGGCGAAGAAAGCCTCGGCAACCTTAAACTGTAATTTAAAAAATTCAACAAAATCAAAACGGATACTTCAGCCGAGGAATCCGTTTTATTTGTTTAATATATCAAGGCATAGGAACAATTCAAGAGAGACGTTCCCATATTGTCTCCAGACATTTGCT
>JAGBFE010000209.1 GCA_018109965.1 Oscillospiraceae bacterium
ACAGCCTATTGACAAACTGTGTATAGCTGTATATACTGAATATACACAGTAAACACAAAGGGATTCCTATGGACATTATAATTTCAAACTCACAAAGCGAGCCTATCTACGCTCAGATAGAAAACCAGATAAAAGCGCTGATAATGCAGAACAAACTGCAGCAGGGGGACGCCCTGCCAAGTATGCGTGCACTTGCAAAGGAGCTGCGCATAAGCCTTATCACCACCAAACGTGCCTACGAAGAGCTGGAACGGGACGGCTTCATTGTTACTGTTGCAGGCAAGGGCTGTTTTGTGGCGGCAAAAAACACACAGCTGGTAAGGGAGCAAAACCTGCGGGAGATAGAAGCTCTGCTCTCCAGAGCGGCAGAAATTGCAAAACTGTGCGATGTCAGCGAAAAGGAACTTATCGAAATTTTATCCTGTATATACGAGGAGAAATAATTTATGGAAAAAGCTTTTGAAATCATAAATCTCAACAAAGCATACAAAGGCTTTGCACTCAAAAATGTCAGTCTGTCTCTGCCAAAAGGCTACATTATGGGCTTTGTAGGCAAAAACGGTGCGGGCAAATCCACCACTATGAACTGCCTTTTGGGCATCACCAAAGCCGACAGCGGTGTGCTTAAAATTTTTGACAAGAACATCGGGGAACTCACCGCAGCCGACAAGGAAAAAATCGGTGTGGTGCTGGACGGCTGCCCCTTTGCCGAAATACTCACCGTTAAGGATATAGCAATTATCCTTTCAAACATCTACAAAAACTGGGACGGCGAAAAGTTTGACAATCTGCGCCGCCGCTTTGCACTGCCAAAGGACAAACAGATAAAGGATTTTTCCACAGGTATGCGTGCAAAGCTCAACATTGCAGTGGCACTGTGTCATAACGCACAGCTGCTTGTGCTGGACGAAGCCACCAGCGGCCTTGACCCTGTGGTAAGGGATGAAATTCTGGACATTCTGCAGGACTTTGTGCAGAACGAAAACAACAGCGTGCTTATATCCAGCCACATAACAAGTGACCTTGAAAAAATCTGCGACTATATTGCATTTATTAAGGATGGCGAAATTGTTTTTGTGGAAAACAAGGATGACCTGCTGGAAAAATATGCTGTTATCCACTGCACAAACGAGCAGTTCAGTCAGCTGGACCCATCTGCAGTTATCAGCCACAAGCAGAACAGTTTTTCCACCCAGGCACTTGTGCTTAAAGATAAAATCAGCGGTGAATATGTGATGGATAAACCGTCAATTGAAGATATTATGCTTTATTATACAAAGGAGGTGCAGTAGCATGAAAGGTATTATACTCAAAGACCTGCTGGTGCTCAAGGTTGCAATGCGCACAGTTATTGTGGTTGTGCTGGTGTTCAGTTTTATGGGCGCAATGAGCGGCAGCGCATATATGACCAGCTTTGCCAGTGTCTATGCGGCAATACTGCCAATGACCTGCATAGCCTATGATGAACGCTGCACCTTTAACCGCTATGCAATGACAATGCCTGTGACGATAAAGGACATTGTGCTGGCAAAATATGTAACAGGGCTTATTCTTGCGGCTGCCGCACTGGTAATCTGCCTTGTGACAGCGGCAATTTCAGGTGGCGGTTTTGCCGAAACAATTCTCACAGCAATCCTTATTCCGATGTTCTACCACAGCTTTATGCTGCCTGTTATGTTCAAATTCGGGGTGGAAAAAAGCCGCCTTATTGTTATGGTCACAGTGGTTATCCCTGCCCTTGCAATCGGCTTTGCCGAGGAGGCAGGCCTGCTGGATAATTTTATTGCTGCACTGTCAGGTATGAGCACAGCGGTGCTGGTAGCAGGACTTATCGGCATTGTGCTGGCAATGTACATTGGTTCAATAATGGCAAGCATTGCAATCTGCAAAAAGAAAGAATGGTAAATACAGAAAAATATACCATCACAGCAAACAGCACAAAGCTGAAAATTTAATATGATACAATAAAAAATGTCATTCTGAGCGAAGCGAAGAATCTCTCTGTTTTATCAGACTGCCGGTAACCGGTGTTTTGGTTAAACCGGGAGATTCTTCGGAGTAAAAACTCCTCAGAATGACTTTGTTTTATAATAAATTTTATTTAACCTTTGCGTATTTCAGATTTACCAGATTGCCGAAAGGGTTGATTTCAACATTGGTAAAATAGTTTTTGTGGATGTAATAGCTGCTGTCGGTGCACATAGGCACGGCATATGCCATTTCAACAATGTCTTTGTGTGCACTGCTGATGGCGTTGAGCCTTTCGGCATCGGACATATAGCTGCCTTCAAGCAGGGTAACGTGTGTGTTCACAGTTTCGTCAACATTGCGGAAAGGTGTCAGCACCTCCAGCGGGTCGTTGTTCTGCAAGGTGTGGCTGTAAAAAGCAATGTCAAAGCTGCCGCTTGCAAGGCGCTTTGCAATTTCCTGGTTTGGCAAAAACTCCAGAGTAAAAAATGCACCAAGGTCTTTTTGCCATATCTGGTTTATATTTTCAACAATAACCGAATATTTTACATCGTTTGGCACCAGCACTTTAAGACTGCCAAGCTTTACCGTGCCAAGCTCGGCAAAGCCCTGACTTAACAGGTTTTTGGGACTGTCGCAGGACATATATGACGGTTTTTCAAAGCCGAGCACAGAGTTGAGGGAGGTATTCCCGAATGTTACCGAGGACGGAAACAGAGAACTGTTCTGTGTCACAGCAGCAAGGTTGGCACCGCTGTTTTCCATACCGTAGCAGTAGTAAGCCAGTGCGCCGCGGATGTGTTTGCTTTTCAATGCCTCACTCTGAGGATTGAAATACATATTGAACAGTGTGTTGTCACAAAGGCAGGCAGTACCGCCGGCTTCGGTTTCATTTGCGGAAAAGTATCCGCTTATGCTGTCGGCAGCATACATATCTGCCTGGGTGGTTTCGTCTTTGGACAGGGAAATTCTGATACGGTCAATGCCGCCGCTGAATTCTTTAACGCGGATAAGTGTGGCATAGCTGCCGTCATCTGCCAGATAGTTTACGGTAAAAGGTCCGTTGGACAAAATTGTTTTTACTGTCAGGCCATATGCGCCCTTTGTGCTTTCAAAAAACTGCTGGTTGCAGGGCACTGTGCAGGGCATACACAGCTTGGACAAAAAATTGCTGTCTGCTTTTTTAAGGCGGATAAGCAGCACGTTTTTCTTTTCGGCAGTTACCGATGCAACATTTGCAAAATCATCGTAATAGGGGGAACGGGTTTTAGGGTCCATAATACGGCTCAGTGCAAACACAAAATCGTGGGCAGTCACAGGTATCTGTTCGTTTTTGTTTACATAAAAACTGCTGCCGTCCTTTATCATAAAGGTGTAGCTGAGACCGTCGTCTGATATCATGTAGTCTTCACACAGATTTTTGGCTATTGCACCGTCGCGGTATTCAAACAGACCGTCAAAGGTGTTGGTGATAATCAGCAGTTCTTCAGGGGCGGTGGCAACCTGCGGGTCAAGGTTTTTGGGCATAGTGTCCAGCGCCATTGTGTAGGTGGAAATTGTGCCTGCAGAGGAGCAGCCCGTCACGCACAGGCACAGCATTGCGGCAAAAACCGCAGCAAAAAGTTTTTTCATTTATATCGTTACCTTTTCACTTTTTATTTTATATATGCAAAAGGGATAATTTTTAAAACGCAAAATATGTCGTTTGCTGTCAAACATATTTTTGCAGAATAAGCATATCACAAAGAAATAAAAAGCACAAGGAAATAAATGTGAACAAGATGTAAAAGATACTTTTTATGTCATTTCTTCAGATAAAGGACATAAAGATTATAAAAATCTTTAAAAATACACAGACAAAACAGGTTGCCGCCGGGCGGAACAAAAATAAAAACGGATGCCGTAAAAGCATCCGTTTTGTAATATGTATTATTTGAATTTGCTGATTTTGTCTGCCCATACAGCCATTTCTTCGCTGATTTTGATGTGCTGCGGACATTTGTTTTCGCAGGCGCGGCAGCCGATGCAGTCGCTTGGCTGTGCAGGCTGTTCCTTGAGTGCTTCCTTTGCATTCCATTCGCTCTTGAACACTTCGTATGTGGAGTAGATTTCAAACAGTTTTGGAATGTTAAGGTTTTTAGGGCAAGGCATGCAGTATTCGCATTTTGTGCAGTCAACAGCCTGGAAGTTTTTGATTTCTGTCATTACCTTTGCAATAGTTTCCTTTGCTTTGTCATCCATTGGGATTGGAGCTTTGTAGGTGTTGATATTGTCCAACATCTGTTCCATATTGCTCATACCGCTCAGTGTAAGGAACACACCCGGGAGTGCATCAACATAGCTCAGTGCAAGGGCCGCAAGCTTGTTTTCGCCGTATGCAGCGTCAACAGCAGCTTTGCCGCTTGGAACTGTTCTTGCAAGGAAACCGCCTCTAACAGGTTCCATAACAATTACAGGCAGGTTGTACTGGTTTGCCAGTGCAAGCTGTTTTTGATAATCTTCTTTTTCAAGGTCATAGTAGTTGAGCTGAAGCTGAACAAATTCCCATTTGTCGTAGTGTTTGAGGATTTTTTCAAGAGTTTCGGCATCATCGTGGAAGGAGAAACCAAATTTTTTGATTTTGCCTTCAGCCTTCATTTTTTCGCAGTATTCAATGGCTTTAAAGTTGATTGCCTTTTCAAAGTTTTCTTTGTTCAGGCAGTGCAGCAGATAGTAGTCAAAATAGTCTGCACCTGTTTTTTCCAGCTGTTCGTTGAACAGTTTTGCAACGTCTTCTTCACATTCCATTTTCCAGAAAGGCAGCTTTGTTGCAAGGAAATATTTGCTGTGGTCATAGCGTTTTACCAAAGCTTCTCTGATTGCGGTTTCGCTTTTGCCGTCGTGATAGCCGTATGCTGTGTCAAAATAGTTAACACCGTTTTCCGGTGCAGTGTCCACCATTTTCATCACCTGTGGCATATCAATTTCGCCGTCAGCCATTGGCAGACGCATAAGACCAAAACCAAGGCGGCTGGTAATTGTTTTTTCCATAATAAAATCCCCCTTAAAGATTTCTGTCATTTTAAATCATTAGGCATATTTTAGCACAATAATATATTTAATGCAATTTAATCAGCAGCTTTATTACGCAGATTTCTGAAAAAATTTTGCAGCAGGCTGCGGGCTTCCTCCTCCATAACCCCTATTATGATTTCGGGATGATGGTTGAAAGGCAGTCTGCAAAAGTCACACATACCACCAAAGGCCCCCGCCTTGTAGTCCTCGCAGCTGAACACCACCATTTTTACCCTGCTGTTCATGATTGCTCCCGCACACATTGCACAGGGTTCCAGCGTTACATAAAGGGTGCAGTTTTCAAGCCGCCAGTGACCAAGGGTTTTGCAGGCGGCCTCTATGGCAACAATCTCTGCGTGGGCGGTGGCACATCCGTCGGTTTCACGGCGGTTGTATCCTTCGCCGATTATTCTGCCGTCCTTTACCACAACGGCGCCGACAGGCACTTCCCCAAGCTGTGCGGCAATCTGCGCCAGCTCCAGTGCACGCTGCATAAAATCTCTGTGAGCCAT
>JAGBFE010000210.1 GCA_018109965.1 Oscillospiraceae bacterium
ATTTTTGAAAATATAAAAAAGTCTGTTAAGTTCTTGCTTTCTTCAAATATTGGTGAGGTTATGACCATTTTTATGGGCATGGTTTTTGGTTGGGAGCCACCTCTTGTTGCAATACAGCTTTTGTGGGTAAATCTTGTTACCGATTCTCTGCCTGCCATTGCCCTTGGCCTTGACCCTGTTGAAAAGAGCATAATGGAAAGAAAGCCAAGGGACCCTAAAAAAGGTCTTTTTGCAGACGGTATGTGGACATCAATCTGCCTTGAAGGAGGAGTTATAGGCGGTCTTGCGCTTTTGGCATATTCATTGGGTCTCAACCTTTTAAGCCCAGGATCCATTGATGTGGCAGGAACTATGGCATTCTGCGTACTTTCCCTATCACAGCTCTTCCACGCATTTAATATGCGAAGCGACAAATCTGTTTTAGGCAGACGATTGTTTGAGAATAAAGTTCTGGTTTTCTCTCTGATTCTGGGAATAATTCTTCAGGTGGCTGTGGTATCAGTGCCACAAATAGCATCAGTGTTCAAGGTTTCCCCACTTTCACCGTTGCAGTGGATAGTTGTAGGGGTCCTGGCATTTATGCCAATTGTAGTAGTTGAACTGCAAAAAGGGGTAAGTAAAAAAGAGAACTAAAAAAAATACGCCTTCGGGGCGTATTTTTTATTTGTATGTTGGCATGGAGATAAGACCATGGGTATCGACACCTGTTAAAGTGGGGAAAGCATAGTATAATTGACCATCCTGCCATACATTTTCTTCATTTGATGGCCAACCTAACAGACCCCCTGACGATACAGGCTTAAAGAAAAATTCGCTGTTTTTAAGAACATCCAGGCTCTTAATTATTCCATTTTTATCGTGGCTCACAATGTGCTGTGAGTTTATAAGCATTCTTTCACAAGAGTAGTTGTCGCTGACACCGCACGTTTGGGTTTTTCCGAAAACAGCCCCCACATTATCGCCACCGTTTATTGCTGGATTCAGAGCTACATTTTGCATAATAAAGCCGTTTTCAGCATATCCGCAAATACCGCCGGCGAAGATGTTGTCGCTTGACAGAATATTTGCTGCAGAATAGGTGTTTTGCACATTAGAGCCTGAATTACATCCGCAGATACCGCCTACAAAGCCACCGTCTGCAAATGCATGAAGCTCTGCAAGGGAATAGCAGTTGTAAATTGTTGCATCCTGTGCAAGACCGCAGATACCGCCGGAATAAATCATATCAGTTCCCGACAGGACAATATTTCCGCCGGAAGCACATTTGTAAACCTGTGTGCCCTCGGACATACCGCAAATACCGCCAATATATCCTGAGTTTGTGTTTGCAGAAACGGTCAGATGTGCAAAGCTGTCGCTTATATATCCGCCGATATCGTATCCGCAAATACCGCCAACTACTGTGTTTTCACCGTCTGCAGTAATTTTTCCGCGATATATAGTGCCAAAAATTACGCCATCGCTTTCAGCGCAAATTCCGCCAACAGTGGAATTTGAATAGGTATTGGTTATATCAACATATGCCTGACAGTTAGTAATTGCACCGTGATTGAGTCCGGAGAAAGCAC
>JAGBFE010000211.1 GCA_018109965.1 Oscillospiraceae bacterium
ACTTTTTGCAGCAGAGCTTGGCATAGGTCCAAAGGAATAAAAAGGAAGTAAAGTATGAACAAAACCATTGCATCCCGTTTTTTTGGTGCAACAAGTATGCTTATCATTACAAGTATTGCAATGCTGGGCATCACATTTATGATTTTTGCCAATCAGTATTTTGAGATGGAGCGACTCAATGTGCTCTCTCTTTGTGTTGAAAGTGTTGAGGATAACCTTGAGGCAAACTACATGCAGCACGTTGGCCGTATCAACGACATTGTGCCGCTGACTGAAAACCTGCAGCTTATCAGCGGTACCAACCAGACCACTGTTATCATTGCAGATGCAGACGGCGAGCTGATAACCTGCACTGACGAAGCTGACTGTGTTCACAAAAACGGCCCTCTGCCGCAGCAGGCTATTGAGCTTACAACACAGACAACAGGCACAATCCGCCTGAGCGACAGTTTTTCCCAGGTTTACAGCAAGGACTACTATGCCGCAGGCAAGGCAATCCGTGACACACAGGGCAATGTGACGGGCTACATTTTTGCCACCATCGACCGCGGTACCATCACAATTTTCACCAATGCGCTGCTGAGTATGTTTATGCTCAGTGCCTGTGTGATGATACTTATATCCAGCATCGTTTCCCTTGCAGTCACAAGCCGACTTACCACACCTTTGCGCAACATCACCGAGGTTGCCAAGCGCTTCAGCCAGGGGGACTTTTCGGTACGTGCCAGAGTGGAAGGGGACGACGAGGTTGCTCACCTTGCCCATACATTTAATCAGATGGCGGCTTTTGTGGAAAACAACGAGACCAGCCGCTCCAACTTTGTGACCAATATTGCCCACGAGCTGCGCACACCGATGACAAGTATAAAAGGCTTTGTGGACGGCATTATCGACGGCACCATCCCACAGGAAAAAGAGGGCGCATATCTCAAGATAGTTTCCGACGAAGTCGGCCGCCTGGCGCGACTAACCAACAGTATGCTGGACATCTCCAAGCTGGACAGCGGCGAGTTTATAATGAACACCGAAAGCTACAACGTGTGGGAGACTATCTCGGCGGTTGCATTTGCATTTGAAAGCCGCATTGAAAATGCCGATATACAGGTGCGTGGCTTTGAGCCTGCCCGTGTCAGAATAGCAGCAGACAAAGACATTGTGCATCAGATAGTGTACAATCTTGTGGACAATGCCCTCAAATTTACACCAAACGGTGGGTATATTTCCTTTAATGTTACAGAAGATAAACAAAGCGGCTTTGTTACCGTAAAAATCCGCGATTCAGGTGACGGCATTGAACAGGATGCACTGCCCTATGTATTTGAACGTTTTTACAAGGCGGACTCCAGCCGTTCGGTACACACCAAAGGGGCAGGTATCGGGCTGTATATCGTAAAAACCCTTGTAAACCGCAGCGGCGGCGATATCCATGTTGAAAGCCAGCTGGGCGAATATACCGAGTTTATCTTTACAATACCGTCTGCAGAAAAAATTGAAAAAGCCAAAAAAGCAGCAGACAAAGGGGATAAAAGCAAAAAGAACAAATCCGAAAAAAGCAAAAAAGGGCTTATCCCTGCCAAAAACAGTAAGCCAAAGAAAAAATAGGCAAACAGGGCGGAAACACACTGCTTTGGATAAAACTGCGGCAATGCAGCAGATTTTGGATAAAGTATCGGGCTTTTGCGGCAAAATATGAAATATGTGAGAAAATGACATACAGTTACAAATTTTTTTCACAATTTAAAATTATCATATACTCACAAAACAAACGGCAATAGCCGATAAAATATAATGCTGAAAGGGAGATTTGTTATGACTCCAAAAAAGAAAAGCAAACTGCCGATTATAATTGTCACACTTTTGGTGCTGGCAGTCGGCCTTGGCGGAGGTATTTTTGCAGGTAAAATTGTAGAAGAAGAAACAGGCTACAACCCGCTGACCGAAACACTTGGTCTCAGTGACTACCTCAAAAATCCCGAAAATGCCACATCATTTGAAGATATAATCACACTTAACCCCGTGCCGGAAAACACCGACGGCGGTTATGAAACAACCGACATATACGAAAAGGTTAACCCATCGGTTGTAAGCATCAATGTTTACAGCAACCAGTCCATTTCGCCCCTTGGCAGCGGCACAGGCATTGTTATGACAGATGACGGCTACATCATCACAAATGCTCACGTTGTGGACGGCGGCACAAGCGTCAACGTGGTGTTCCACGACGGCGAAAATCTGCGCGGCACAATTATCGGCGCTGATGCAACCACCGACCTTGCCATTGTAAAGGTTGAGGCAAAGGGACTTGTTGCAGCAGAATTCGGTGACTCCACACAGCTCAGAGTTGGCGAACGCATTGTGGCAATCGGCAACGCGGGCGGACTTTCCAGCACAATGACACAGGGCATTATCTCCGGTCTTGACCGTGACCTTGGCACAGGGGCACGCAGCCTGAAGCTTATTCAGGTTGATGCAGCCATCAACCCGGGCAACTCGGGCGGACCGCTTATCAACCGCTTTGGTCAGGTTATCGGAATCAACAGCTCCAAAATTGCTGATGTTGACTATGAAGGCATCGGTTTTTCCATCCCGATTACCGAGGCAGTGCCTATTCTTGAAGATATCATCCGCAACGGCTATGTAACAGGCCGTGCAGTGCTTGGTGTTTCGGTTGTGGAACTCAACAGTTCCAACGGACCAATCAACGGTCTGCCAAGCCAGGGCATGTACATTGCCGAAATTCAGCCAAACAGCGACCTTCTCAACAAAGGCATCCGTACACGGGATGTTATCATCGAGGCAAACGGTGTGGAAATCACCACAAGCGACGAGCTTTTGTCTGAACTTGACAAATATTCCCCGGGTGATTTGTTCCGCCTTATGATTTACCGCCCCGAAACAAAGGAAACATTTACAGTGGATGTTGTGCTGATTGAATCGGTAGGTTAAACATAATATAAAAAAGCATAAAAATAAAGCAGTTTATCAAAGCGATAAACTGCTTTTTTGTTTGGGGTTAAAATAAGGATACTTGCGGGGTGGTGTAATGGAGGAATTTTGGCTTTGCAAAGGCACTTTTGCCGCCAAAAGTGCCCAAAACCGCCGCCGATTGCGACGCGGCGGCCGCACGCGGAACAATGTAAAAAAATTGCCGCCCAAGTTTCGTATCGCCCTGCCGCCAGTCCGGCGGCTACGCTCTCCCACACGACAGCGTTTTTGCGGCAAATATTCATTTAATACAAGGAGAGTTCCACTCTCCATTTCACCTCTTGGAAGCATCACATAAAAAATGATGATATAGCAAACTACTCAATCTTGCCGTATATTCGCTGTATTTCTTCGCTGAAACCGCTGCCGTCTTCTGCCTCCATTATCAAATCGGGCATAACTGTCAGGCTTTTGCCGCCGTTTTTGCGGCCGTCCACCAGCACCAGCCAGGGATGAGGGCTGTTTTTGCGCTGACGCACAAAACGGATGACCTTTGGTTCAATACGGTTGTTTTTCATGGCATAAATTACCTGTGCCAGCTGGTCGGGACGCTGGCAGATGCACAGCTTTCCGTTGTCGCGCAGCAGGCGGTATGCCGCCGCCGCAACGTCATCATCGGTCAGTGTCAGCTGATGGCGGAAGCTTGCCTTCTTTTCATCATCCTTTGGCTTGCCTGCTGTAAAGTAGGGCGGATTACAGGTGATAACATCAAAATCAGCTTTTTCGGTCTTGAACTCCCGCACATCAGCGCAGATGGCGGTCAGCTTTTCAAACCCGTTCAGTTCAATGCTTTTTTTCATCAGCTCGGTGCCCTGCGGGTCAATTTCCAGTCCAAAAGCTTCACCTTTGTGCCCCATATCTTTCCAGCGCAAAGGAATTATACCGCAGCCTGTGCCGATGTCAAGTGCCTTCTGGGCATATTTAACCTCGGCAAAGTGGCTCAGCAAAAATGCATCGGTGCCAAAGCGGTGGGTTTTGTTTATGCACACCTTTGTGCCGTGTGCCAGTGTTTCGATTGTGTATTCCATAGTTTAGATTGTTGCTTCAATGCAAACCCAGTTGTTTTTGGTGTGTACTTTAAGGATTTTAAAGCCAAGGTTTTCAAGGCAGGCAAGGACCTCGTCCTTGCGGTCAATGAT
>JAGBFE010000212.1 GCA_018109965.1 Oscillospiraceae bacterium
ATTACTTAAATACATAAAATTTTAGAAATCAGTTTCTGTTTCAACTTCTGTTACATTGCTGTCGATTGTTTCTTCCTGGATTTCTTCTTCAGCAGCTGCATAAGCAAATCTTTCTGCTTCATCAAGGTCTACAAAACCGATATAACTTTTACCGCAGCTGATTTCCAGTGGGTTTTCGTCCCAGTCAGTAAATCTGAGCAGGTCTGGTGCGCCGCCCTTGAACCAACGGATTTTTTCTACTCTGCCGTCTGTAAAGTAGTAACCAACGCCGCCGTATTCCATATCAACGTACTGATAGTTAGGGTCTTTGTCTACACCGTTAACAATGTTGCCGCCCGGATAGTGATATTTATAGATATCAGCAAATGCGATAAGCACGTTTTCAAAACCAATCTGTTCACCGTTGTTTTCGTCGATAGTTTCATGTCTTGCTCTGAGTGTACCGCTGTACTGGCTCATCATATATTTTCTTGTTGTTTCATCAAAATCAAAATATGTACGGTAAGCTTCGGAATGTACAACAGTGATTGTGTCTGCATCTTCTGCACCTTCACCGTCAAGGTATGCAAAACCGTCATCATCAAGGTCATAAGGAACAAAGTGGAACACAGGGCTGGTGTATGTATGGTTCATATCATATTCGCCTTTTTCGATAGCTGCACCAAGCATTTCGGCATTTGTAAATGCTGTATGTTCGTAGCTGAAGCCTCTGTTGAGACGGTCCTGGTCACGGTAAATAAAGTTTCTGTAGTTACCGTCAAGGTCACGGTCGTTGTATTCAAATGTATCAATATATGTCTGTGTGATACCACTGCGGCCGATGTGACAGTAAAGCGCATTCAAAGGCATTGCCCAGCGCAGGAACTGGTCACGGCCGGAACGTACAGGACCTACATCAGGCAGTGTTGTGTAATCTTCAAACACACCCATAAAACGTGTAATACCACCTTCAACCACGCTTTCAAAAAGAAGTGAAGCTTCACTGAGACCTCTCTGTGGTCGGCAGGATGAAATGTTGTTAATCATAATTGCAACAGCGCGCTGTCCGTCAGGATAGTCCACTGTTTTTTCTTCGCCTGTAAATGGGTTTGGGAAATACAGACGTGGGGTTGGTGTTGGTTCAGGTGTTGGTTCTGCTGCCTGTTCACCATTGCCGCCGCAGGCTGTGAACAGTGACAGTGACAGCACCAAAGCCATCATAATTGCCAAAAACTTTTTCATACTTTTTCTCCAGAATTATTTTTTGCCCTCCAAACCATAATAAACAGTCAAAGGGCATATTTTTCTATCTAATATATTACTATTTTAAAAAAGGATTGTAAAGTAAATAGTATAAAAATTTACAACTTGGTAAACTATATATCACATAATTATATTTAATATGTAGTATGAAAGATATAAATTTATTACTATAGCAGAATTTTCTGTGATTTTTGTCATGGTTCTACCTTTTTAAACCCGACTATTCATTTAAATTTTACTTATTATTCACTTGTACTGCAGGTATTTTGTGGTATACTTATACTGATATAATATTAGATTGAGGTAATTGTTTAATTATGAATTATTTATTTCTATTTTTCAAAGGAATTATCGTTGGTGTTGCAAACGTTATTCCGGGTGTAAGCGGCGGCACAATTGCAGTTGTTTTACATATTTTTGACAGAATGATTGAAGCAATCAACCACTTTACAAGTGATATTAAAAAGCACGTTAAGTTTCTTTTGCCCCTTGGCGCAGGTGCTGCAGTCGGTGTTCTGGCATTTTCCGTGCTTATCGACTATACACTGACAAACTATTCATTGCCAACCTGTGGCTTTTTTGCAGGCCTGGTAGCAGGCAGTCTGCCGCTTATCTGGGGTATGGCAAACAGCAAAATGCCTGCCGGCAAAAAGAAATCAAACTATTTTATCTATACAGTTCTTGCTTTCGCACTGGTTATCTTCCTTGCTACACTCAAAACACCTGAAAGCAGTGCCGCAGTTGCAGGCGATGTTTCTGCAGGGCTTATGATTAAAGCATTTTTTGGTGGAGCTGTAGCTGCAGCAGCTATGATTGTTCCGGGTATCAGCGGTTCATTTATGCTGGTGCTTATGGGCCTGTACAATGTAGTTATAGGCTATGTTGCAATGGTAAAAGATTTCCTTTTCACCTTTGATTTTACAATCCTTGTAAGCATTATCAAGTTCTGTGCACCACTTGGTGTAGGTATGATTGTTGGTGCAATCCTTATTTCCAAAGCAATTGAGTTTTTGATGAACAGATATCATACAGAAACTTATTTTATTATTCTTGGCCTTATCGGCGGTTCACTGTTCGGTATTTTCCTTGATCCGATAGCTTACGGTTCCTATGCAGGCGCTATTCCATTTTCTGCATACATTGTTACAGCTGTGACAGCAGTTGCAGGCTTTGCAGTAGCAATGCTGCTGGGCAAAGAATAAAAAAGCAAACATTGTTGTAAGGGGGTTTTATTACGAAAAAGATTACAGCATTATTTTTAGCAATTGTTCTCACCTTCTCTTTGGCTGGCTGCAGCAATTCACCGCAGAGTGAAAGCAACGAAGAAGGCACTCAGGTTGTTCCTGTTGAAAAAAGAGAATACAACTACATCACAGGCGAATCTCTTAATGGCGAAACCGCAACTGACCGCCCTGTTGCAATTATGGTTGACAACTCCAAATATGCACTGCCGCAGTATGGTATCAGCGGTGCGGAAATCATATACGAAATGGTTACCGAAGGCGGTATCACACGTCTTATGGCAGTTTATTCCGACCTCGATGATGTTGCTTTGGTTGGTCCTGTGAGAAGTGCCCGTGACCAGTTTGTGCAGTTTGTGCTTCCGCTGAACGCAATCTATGTGCATATCGGCACAAGTATCTATGCAAATGATATGCTCAATTTCTACCATTATCAGGATATCGACGGTTTGTACCTGGGTGTTACAAGCTTTGACTTTGACAAGGAAAGAGAAAAAACCTATGCACACGAACACTGCTGGTTTACAAAAGCCAACCTTATCCGTGACGGCATTGCCGCAACAGGCATAAACACAACAGGCAATCTTTATCCTGCATTTAACTTTGCTGATTACAGCGAACCTGCAGTTTTGCTTGAAGGCGGCCTTGATGCAACAAATATCAGCTACCGTTATTCCGACTATACCGACGTGGCATTCCATTACAATGCTGAAGACGGCAGATATTACAAGGACACTTACGGTGCGGCACATATGGATGCAGCAAACGGTGTTCAGTTGAACTTTGACAACGTGCTTGTGCTTGACACAACTGTTTCGCTTTATCCTGACGGGCTTTGTACAAGTTTTGACCTTTCACAGGGCGCAGGCTATTATTTCTACCGTGGCAAATATATTCCTGTTCTTTGGACAAAAGGTGACCCTGAAAACCCAATCCAGATAACCGACACAGAGGGCAATCCGCTCGAAATCAATGTTGGTAAAAGCTATGTGGGCATCATTGACAGCAGCATGCTTTCCACCCTTGTGATTGAAGGCGCTGTGCAGAATGTTGAACAGGGCAGTGATGTACAGTCTGCAGGCTGACAAAATCTGACAACATAATATAAAAACTCCCGATTTTGCAATCGGGAGTTTATTTATTTTACTGTAATTTTCAGAATACAGCTTTAATACAAATCAACATCACATAAAATCACTGCTATTTTTCGCAGCCGCAGTTTTCATCGTGGTGATGGCTGTGTTCACCGCAATCATCATGATGATGGTGTGAATGACCATGATGGTGGTCATGTCCACAGGAACAGTTTTCTGTTTTTTCTTTTTTAGGCAGCACAAAAACCGGTTTTACCATTGCTATGCAGCTACCAAAATTTTCCTTTTGGAAAAACTCGCCTTTCTGCATATAACCGAAACGCTGAAAAAAGTCCACCGTATCAGCGGTTGCATCAATACAAAGTTTTCTGGCACCGCGGTCAGCTGCAATTTTTTCCACGCACTGCATAAGTGATGTGCCAATGCCTTTTTTGCGCAGAATTATGTCGGCACAAAGCCATTCCACTTTAAAAGTTGTTTGGTCCTGCTGACTGATAACAGCTGTTCCTATGATGAGATTTGTGTAGATGGAGTTGGTTTCAAATGCACCTATCACAATCTGATTTTCTTCACAGGACAAATCGATGTCCGCAATATTTTTATTATATGGTTTAAAAAACACTTCGTTGCGCAGCTGCAGTGTCTGATTGTAGTCATCGCTGCCGCGCTTTGCATATTTTACTATATACATAATATCCAATCCTTTTGAAATAAAGCAGAAATATTGCCGATATTTTGCCTTCTGCCGTTTTGCTGAAAAAACACCCCTGCCGCAGCAGGGGTGAGTTTTTGCTTGTTTCGACTTAGAATAACTGTGGCACGCCTTTTGAGGTGTGTCAATGCCGTGCAGCACCAAAGTGCGCACTGTGTGTATATAAATTATTCAGCAGCTTCTTCTGTTGCTTCTTCTGCCGGAGCTTCTTCTTTAACAGGTGCTTCTTTTGTCTGTTTGATGGAAAGGCTTACGCGTTTTGCTTCGAGGTCAACACCGATAAGTTTAACCTGAACTTCTTCACCAACTTTGAGCACTGTGTTTGGATCTTCAACTCTTTCCCAAGCAATTTCGGAGATGTGAACAAGACCGTCAACACCTGGAAGAATTTTTACAAATGCGCCAAATTTTGTGATGGAAACAACTTTAGCTGTGAAAACTGTACCGATTGGGTATTCTGTTTCAAATTTTGCCCATGGGTTGTCTTCTTCTTTTTTATGGCCGAGGCTAACTTTGCCAGCTTCTCTGTCAAGGGATTTTACGAATACATCAATTTCCTGACCAACTGTAAGTACTTCTGCAGGATGTTTGATTTTTTCCCATGTGATTTCAGACATATGAACAAGGCCGTCTACGCCGCCGATGTCAACAAATGCACCGTAACGTGTAAGAGATTTAACTTTACCTGTGTAGTGTTTGCCTTCTTCAACTTCTGCCCAGAATTTTTCTTTGAGTTCGTTGTTAGCTGCTTCTTTAACAGCTCTGATAGAGCCGATAACTTTCTTTCTGCCGCCATCTCTGGAACATTCGATAATTTTGATTTCCTGTGTTGTTTTAACAAGGTCTTCGTGATTTTCGTTTTTGCCAACTGCAAGAGATTTTGGAATAAATACTCTAACGCCTTTAACGAATGCTACGAGGCCGCCGTTAACTGCTTCTGCAATTGTAGCTGTGAGAACTTCACCTGTCTGTGCTGCTGCTTCAACAACACCTTCGCCTTCGCGTTCGTCAAGTCTCTTTTTGGAGAGCTGTACTTCGCCCGCATTGTCGTCAGTTTTAATAACGATGAGGTTAAGCTCGTCACCTTTCTTCACTAATTCTTCAAGCTTTGCACTTGGGTCTGCGCTGAATTCGCTTGCTTTCACAGTACCTGTGTAACGGCAGTTAGCAATAGAAACGATGATTTCTTTTGCTGTAACGCTTTCAACTGTTGCTGTTACAACTGCATTTCTGTGAAGTTTAACTTCTGAGCCTTCGAATTCTGCAAGCATTGCTCCAAAGTCCATTTCTAAGTCACGATTGATATCGCTCATGTTATTAAGTACCTCCTGAATTATGAACGCCGGTGTACTTGCACCTGCTGTGACGCCCATATTTTGAATATTTATAAAAAGCTCCGGTGAGAGCTCATTACCTGTTTCGACGCTTATTGTTCTGCAATAAGCCCTGCACACATCAACAAGCTTTTGGGTGTTGGAAGAATGTCTGCCGCCTATGACAATCATGGCATCATTCTTTTTCGCCAACGCCTCAGCCTCAGCCTGTCTTTCTTGTGTTGCTCTACATATTGTATCAAATATTTCGCAATTTGTACATACTTTTTTTACTATATTTACGCTTTCCTGCCATTTTTTTAACATATAAGTGGTCTGTGCCACCAATGCGCAGGGCTTTTGGGCGTTTTCGCCCTCTGTGAACCAATTTTCCAGTTCTGACGGTTCGTTGAAAACCACCACTTCAGTGCTGCAGTAACTCACAATTCCCTGTACTTCAGGGTGATTTTTATCCCCTGCCACCAGCATTGTTCTGCCTTCTGCAGCAATTTTTTCTGCCAGGCGATGAATCTTTTTTACATACGGGCAGGTGGCATCGTGAAACACCACACCATTTGCCTCAAGCTCGTCATAAATGCTTTTTACAATGCCGTGACTGCGGATTACAACTTCGTAGCCGTCAGGCACCTCGGTGTTTTCCAGAGTTATTACACCGTTTTTTTCAAGGTCTGCAACCAGCTGCTTGTTGTGGATAAGCTCGCCAAGGGTTGCCACCTTTTTGCCTTCTCTGGCAAGGTTATAGGTCAGGTCAACCGCACGTTTTACACCAAAACAAAAGCCTGCTGTTTTTGCCGTGGTTATATTCATCTGTATTCCTCCAGCA
>JAGBFE010000213.1 GCA_018109965.1 Oscillospiraceae bacterium
AAAGGTTGTTACTGTACTTAACAGAATAAGCAGCGCATAGGCAGGCTGCCAGCACATATAAAAATAGTAGCTGGTTACAAGTAACCAAAAATTCTTGAGTTTTTTTGGAATAACAAAGTATACCAAAGTAACTACAGGAAAAAAAATCAAAAATTCCAGTGAGTTAAAAAGCATATATACCTCTATATGCAGAAAATCCGCATAAATTATTTGTTGTTTTCAATACTTTCTTCCAGTTCACGCACTCTTTTTTCCAAAAAAGCATTTGCCTGGGCAAGTTTTTTGATTTTCTGGCTGAAACCGGAAATAACTGCCGAAACCGAAAGCAGTATCAAAAGGATGAACACAATCTGAGAAAGGAATATAAAGTTAACCGGGTCGAGAACGCCGGCAATATCACCGAGAATAAGCACAAAGTAAGGGAAGATTGCAAACATCAGCATGGCAGCGCTGAATGCCATCCATATAATTGAATATTTAATTTCAAGTTTGCCTTTTTTGATAAGGTAAAGGATAAAGGCAAACATACCAACAGAACCCAAAAGCAATACAACTCTGAGGGAAAATACCATAGGTTTCATTATTTGTTACCGCCTTTCTTCCTTTTTATCAATATTCTTACAACAATCAGAGCAAGGCAAACCTTTATCATATAGTGCATACTTCTGATTGTGTTGATGGAGGATACACCGCCCTGTCTTTCTTCCATAACAACAGGCACTTCACCAACGGAATATCCGTTTACCAGGCAGGCAAGGATTGCCTCAGGTTCAGGATAGTCATCGGCATAGCTGCGTGAGAAAAACTCAATCAGTTTTCTGTTGCAGGCACGGAACCCGCTGGTGGTGTCCTTGATTCTTTTACCTGTAAGCAGCAGAATCATCATTGAAATGATATTGATACCCAATCTGCGCATAAAAGAGGTCTGAAAACCTTCTTTTTCAATAAAACGGCTGCCGATTGCCATATCATAGGTGCCGTCAGCCACGGCAGCAACAACTTTGGAAAGATATTTAGGGTCGTGCTGTCCGTCGCCGTCCATCTGTACGGCAATGTCATAGCCAAAGTCACGGGCATACATATAACCAACCTGCACACCGCCGCCTATGCCAAGGTTTATAGGGTTGTTGACATAGTTGAAATTGTGCTCTTTAAGTATAGCTTCGGTGTTGTCGGTTGAGCAGTCATTGACAATGACATAGTCCACATCCGGTGCGTTTTTTTTCAGATTTTCTATAACGTTAACTATGTTTTCTGATTCGTTGTAACACGGGATAATAACCAAGGTTTTCAAATTATCTGACCTCCGTTAATTCAAAATAAAATCGATAAGCTGTTTTAAAACTTTGTTGCGTTCGTGATGTTCAAGATGATAGCGGAATGCGTTTTCGCCAAGCTGTTTTCTGTCAGCTGCAGGCATGCTGTACAGGGTTTTTATGTTTTCATAAAGCTGCACACTGTTTCCGCTTTCACCCACAAGACCGCCGTTTGCTTTTGCAATTACATTGCTGCCCTCGCCGTCAATGCAGGTGACAACAGGTTTTTTGCCTGCCATATAGCTTGTCACCTTGGCAGGAATGGTGAGACCTATCAGATCACTTTTGGCAAGTGGGGCAAGCAGACAGTCTGCAAGTGTGTGATATATTGGCATATCGGTGACAGGTTTTGAGCCGAGAAAATCAAAATATTCAGCCACATCTT
>JAGBFE010000214.1 GCA_018109965.1 Oscillospiraceae bacterium
ATTGAGCGGAATATAGAATGTGCGTTCCAGATGCTGCATCTGTCCGCCGTCATAAAGGTCGGCATATACTGTGATTGCCTTGAGACCACCGTTGGTCCAGGCATCCAGCAGGTCCTGTCCCGGTACGCGCTGACCGTAGGTGTACACAACCTTTTCGCCGCCGAATTCAATTTCCTTGATTACCTTTGTCCTGCCGTCAACCGTAACATTGTACAGTGACGGTTCGATGCCTACCTGATAGATATAGTCATTGCCTTTTTTGCCTTTGAATTTAACCTCTTCGTCATTTATAAAGTAGGTAGCAAGGTCCATCTGATACGGATAGTACTGGTCACCGTCAAAAGCTTCCACATACACTGTCTGCACAGGGCGTCCCATATGATTTACATAGAAGGTATAGCCATTGTACCAGCCATTGTAGCTTGCCGCACCATTGTCGTAAATATATGTGTTCAGCTTTGCAATGCTGTCGTCCACAAGGAATGTACCGTCATAATAGGTAGTGCCCATAAAATAGCTTTCCGTCTGGGCGGTGTTGTGATTTGCTGTGATAACAGTCATTAGGTTTGCTTCGTAAAGTTCATCAATACTAAACGGGCTTTCCAACGTTTCGGTCTTGTTTGGTTTTGCTGTGGCTTTTGGAGTGAGGGTAGGTGTTGGTGTTGGTGTTGGTGTGGCTGTCGGTTTTGCTGTTGCAGTAGCTTCCGGTTTTTTTGTTTCCTGTGGTTCAGGTGTCACCTTTGGCTTTGCAGCTTCCGCCGCTGTACCCTCGTTGTAAATTTTGGATGAATCCGCCGCCTTTTCGGTGCGGAACATCAGGGCTGTGCCGTCGGAGGTACAGATGATATCCCCGTGCATATCGGTGCGGTACAGACCGATTGAAGCAAAATCCAGCAATGTCAGCAGGTCTTTGTGAGGATAACCCTTGTCGTTTTCCCTGCCAACCGAAACAACTGCATATTGCGGCGAAACCTTGCGCAGAAAATCTGCTGACGAGGACTGGTTGCCGCCGTAATTTGCCGCTTTGAGCACCGTTGAGGTGATAACAGTGTCTTTTTCAACCAGGACAGCTTCCCTTTCACTTGTCATATCTCCGGTAAACAGGAATGAGGTATCACCATAGATAACTCTGATAACAAGATTTGCACTGTCCTTGTCCACATCGATAATTTCAATATCGGCGCTGCCAAGACGATAAAAACTGTTTTCCACCGGTATATCTATACCACCGCCGTTTTTGTCGGCATATTTTTTGAAATCTTCAAATTCATCGCTTTTGTAGCTGTCAACGGCACAGAACACAAAATCTGCTTTTGCATAGTTTAGTGCCCCTGCAAGACCACCAATATGGTCTGCTGCTGCCGATGTGGCAAAAATGTAGTCAAGTTTTTCAACTCCCGCTTCTTTAAGCACTGTGTACATCAGACGGGAATCGCTTTTGCTGCCGCCGTCGATGAGCATATAATGCCCGTCGCATTCCACAAGGGCTGCATCGCCCTGACCTACATCAAAAAATTTTATGGAAAAGTCAGCTGTTTCGCTGACCACTGGGGATGGGGATGTTTCTGGCGTGTCGGTCGTCTGCGGCGCAGGTGGAGTTGGTGTTCCGCTGCAGGCACACATTGATATTGTCATTGCGGTGCATATAACCGCAGCCAAAAGTTTTTTTAACCTTTTCATTTTATGCTCCTTTCCGGTTGATTATACAGTTATCGGGCGCACTGAAAATTCAATGCTCCCGCTGTATTTTGTTTTATCCCTGTGCAGGTGTTGACAAACCTGCCTTTTCACAGGCAAGCTTGATTTCGCGCTGCATAATTCTGCGCGCTGTATAGATGTTTTCTTCTGCCACTTTTGCAAGCACCTGCAGTTCGATATGTGTTTCTGCCAATGTTTCAATCCCACGATAGATTGGCACTTCCTTGAAAATTTCAGGATATTCGGTTGGCAGTTCTGTCAACGCTTCTTTAACTGCTGCCTCTGCTTTTTCAAGCGGATCTTCGTAGCTTACAGGTATATTTACCGCTGCAGCAGATGTAACTTCGGAAAGGTTGATAAGGGAAGAAATTTCGCTGTTGTTAATAATGCGTATGTTGCCGCCGTTGTCGATAATGCTCACAGTGCGAAGCCCTATTGTCTTAACCTCGCCGCGGAAACCGTCAATAGTGATGATGTCGCCAACCTGGAATTCACCTTCAAAGATGATAAACAGACCTGTTATAACATCTTCGATAAGGCTTTGTGCACCAAAACCTACAACGATGCCCACAACACCAACCGAAACAAACATTGCGGTTGTGTCAACACCAAGGCAGCCAAGGGCAACAACAAGACCAACTATGTAGATAACATATTTAAAAAGATTTGCCACAAGATGACGGATAGTTTCGCTGCGGCGTTTTTTGAATTTAAAACAGCCAACGATAAATTTTTCAA
>JAGBFE010000215.1 GCA_018109965.1 Oscillospiraceae bacterium
CATCAGCTTTCAGTTTTGAAGCTGTTGGCGGCGGTATCTTTGGTTATGCAATAATGACAGCTATGAAACAGGGCTTTGCAAGAGGCGTTTTTTCCAACGAAGCCGGCCTTGGTTCTGCACCAATTGCTCATGCAGCTTCTTCTACAGAAGAACCTGCAGAACAGGCAATCTGGGGTGTTTTTGAGGTGTTTATCGACACAATCATTATCTGCTCTATCACAGCCTTTGCTGTTCTGCTTTCAGGCATAGAGCTTGGTCCTGATGCTTTGACAGCATACACTTCCAAGGGCGCTGCAGCAGTTTATGCTTTCAATTCTATTCTTCCGGGTACTTTAGGTGGTACTGTTATCCAGATAAGCCTTTTGTTCTTTGCTCTTTCAACAATTCTCAGCTGGGCATATTACGGCGAACGCTGCTGGGGTTATATTTCAAACAACAGCAAAGTTGTTGATGCTGTTTACAAGGCAATATTCATTGCAGTATGCATTGTTGGTGCAACAGGCAGCGGCACACTGATGTGGGACATTGCCGATACCCTTAACGGTATGATGGCTATACCAAACCTTATTGCCCTGCTGTTCCTCTCGGGTGTAGTTTCCGGTATCACTAAAGATTATTTTAAAGATAAAAAATAGTATATTGTTACAGCAAAAAGTCTCTGTGGTGTATTATTACCACAGAGACTTTTATTTTTCAAATTGCATTTAAGTTATATAAATGTTATTATTGTCTTATAAATTGTATAAAATATGTTTTTCATATAAGGAGCGGTATTATGAAAGAATTTATCGACAAATCTTTTTCGGTTTTTGCAAGAGAATGGGCACTTGTGACTGCCGGTGATATGGACAGTTACAACACAATGACAATCGCCTGGGGCGGTCTTGGCACTTTGTGGAGCAAGCCTGTAGCAACGGTTTATGTTAAACCATGCAGATACACACATCAGTTTATTGAAAACAGTGACTATTTTACAGTAAGCTTTTTTGATGAAGAATATAAAAAGGCTTTGGGTGTGCTTGGTTCAAAATCCGGCCGTGACGGTGACAAAGTGGCTGAAGTTGGTTTTGAAGCAGTGCCTTGCGGCGACAGTGTAACCTTTAAACAGGCAAAATTTACACTTTTGTGCAAAAAGATTTACCGTCACGATATGGATACCTCTGCTATGCCTCAGAAAGAAATTGATACATATTATGTTGACGAAGCACCACATACAATTTTTATCGGCGAAGTAATTGACGTTATCGAATAGCTTTCAGCATCATAATTCCATAACAAACAAAAATTTCCCACAGAATTATCTGTTCAGTATACAGCTATTCTGTGGGAATTTGTTTTGTATAAGATTTATATCCGCGTTTTACATAAAGCTGTACAGCCAGTCAGATTTAAGCAGATATATGAGGAACAGTATTGAACTGATGCCCCATGTGAGCGGATAAGCCCAGAAAATTGCACCAATTGCCGGAACAATCCTTACAATAACTGTTATGTATGTAATTCTGAGTACGCACCATACGCCGAGCATAATGTACATAGGTATAACCGCCCTGCCTGCGCCGCGGAGAATTGCAGCACAGCAATGGCTGAACGCCAGCAGACAGTAAAACAGTGTTACTGTTCTTGCGTGAGTTACACCATATGCGATAACTTCAGGGTTGCTGTCGAACATACCGATAAGCATTGGTGCAAAGATGAATATCAGGATACCAAGCAGTTCTGCAAGCCCTGCACTGCACATAATGCCGAATTTTGCACCTTTCTGTGCTCTGTCGTATTCCTTTGCACCAAGGTTCTGGCTGATAAAGGTTGTAAGTGACATTGTAAAGCAGTTGATAGGCAGGAAGCCAAATCCTTCGATTTTTGAGTAGGAACCGCTGCCAGCCATTGCCATTTTGCCAAACGCATTGATGTTGGACTGAACAACAACGTTTGCAAGTGAAATGATGGAGTTCTGTATGCCTGACGGCAAGCCGTATTTGAGAATCCAGCCAAGAGTTTCCATATCAAAGCCAACCTTTGACAGTGTAAGCCTGTATTCCGCATCCACTCTTGTGAGGTGGATAAGGCACAAAAATGCACTGAGGAACTGTGCAATAACCGTTGCATAAGCTGCACCTTCAACACCCATATGGAATACTCCGATAAATACAAGGTCCAGTACAACGTTTACGATGGATGAAACGATAAGGTAAACAAGCGGATGTCTGCTGTCTCCTACCGACTGCAAAATGCCAACCATACAGTTGTAAATCACAAAACCGATTGAACCTAAAAAATAGGTTTTGAAATATGCAACCGAGTTTGGCATTACATCTTCCGGTGTACCCATAAGACGCAGCAAAACAGGTGAAAGCACCATACCTATAACTGTAAGCAGCACACCTGCAACCAAAGCCAATGCAAAGGCAGTGTGAACTGCCTTGCTGAGCTTTTCGTAGCGTTTTGCGCCATAGTTTCGGGCAACAACAACACCGGAACCCATAAATACACCGTTAAAAAAACCTACCATAAGGAATATCAGGTTGCTGGATGAACTTACTGCCGCAAGTGCATCACTGCCCAGAAAGTTACCAACAATCAGTGAGTCAGCAGTGTTATATAACTGCTGAAACAGATTTCCCCAGAACAGAGGAATTGCAAAAAGAATTATCTTTTTTCCAATGGGGCCTTCAGTCATAAGGATTGCTCCATTCGACCTGGCTCCACCCAGTTGTTTTTGTTTAAGCATATCTGTCGTATGCCTCCGTTAATAAACGTTTATATTGTTACTGGGAAATTTTTGTGCTGATAAATGCCATAATTTTTTCCAGTGTGCCTTCTTTGAGCGGATTGGAAAGACCAACGTGTTCCAATGTGTCAAAGTAGCTACGGCTGCCACCGGACTGACAGAGTTTGTAGTAGTCTGCCCATGCCTGTTCGCGGTTTTCTTCCATCTTCTGATAGAATTCAAAAGCACTCATCTGTGCAATTGCATAGTCTACATAGTAGAATGGATTGATAAAGATATGTGGTTTCTGCATCCAGAAGCCGCCGTTGTTGAGGAATTCGTTGTCAGCATAATGACGCCAAGGCATATATTTTTCTTCAAGTTCTTTCCATACACGGCGACGGCCTGCTGCATCAAGATTTTCTTCGTACTGACGGTGCTGAAGTTCGTCAACACAAATCATATATGGTACTGCAGAAAGTGCATATTCGATGTGTCTGATGCGGTAACGGTCAGCTTTATCGCCAAAGAATTTTTCCATCCAAGGATATGTAAACAGTTCCATGCCCATTGATGGGATTTCGCCCTGCTCTGCTGTGCCCCATACTGTTGAGGAAACCGGATGGATACGGCTGGATGTGTAAGCCTGGAATGCGTGACCTGCTTCGTGTGTGAGAACATCCACGTCATCAGCTGTGCCGTTGAAGTTTGCAAAGATAAACGGTGCTTTTTCTGTTGGAAGGAATGAGCAGTAACCGCCAAGCATTTTGCCCATTCTTGCATCAAGGTCATACAGTTCGTGTTCTGTCATAAAGTTGAAGAATTCTGCTGTTTCAGGGGAAAGTTCTGTGTACATTTCCTTTGCCCACTGAATCATTTGGTCTCTGTCACCGATTGGAACTGCGTTGCCGTCTGGGTCTGTGAGTTTTTCATCATACCAGTCAAGCTGTTCAAGACCAATGCGTTTTGCCTGTGCTTTAAAGGAACGTTCTACCAAAGGTACAACGTGTTTGCGCACCTGTTCGCGATAAACAGCAACATCTGCCGGACCATAGTCAAAACGGCTCATTTTTGCATAGATAAAGTCGATATAGCTGTCAAAGCCAAGCTTTTTAGCCATTTTGCTTCTGACTGCAACCATTTCGTCATAGATTCTGTCAAGTTCATCTGCGATACTTTCGTAGAATTTTGCCCATTCATCAAATGCAGCTTTTCTTACAGCACGGTCTTTGTCGCCCATATATTTAAGCAGACCGGAAAGGTTGCAGATTTCACCATTAAATTCCACTTTGCAGCCTGCAGAAACACGGCTGAATTCCTGGCAGAGTTCAGCATCTTTTGCCATATCTTCAACAACTTCAGGACTTGCCAGTTTAAGAGACATTTCCATACGTTTTGTGATAAGTGTGCCAAATTCTGCTTCAAATTCCTTGCGGAATGGTGATTCCAGCAAAGCTTTGCTTGCATCAAGTTCCAGAACAGCAAATGTGCCGCCTTCTGCATAGTAAGCGCTCATTTCGTCTGCATAGAATTTGTCGTTTGTATCGATAGAGTTGCGGATGTAAGCAACATCGCTCATAACATTGAACTTTTTGCTTTCTTCTTCTCTTTCAATGTATACTTTGCGAAGTTCTTCGTAGCTTTTTGCATTTGCTATATCAGCTGCATATTTTTTGATTGCTGCTTTTTCCTGTTCAAAATCAGGTCTGATATATTCAAATTCTTTAAATGTTTTCATGTGATATTACCTCTTTCTTCCGAAAGTTTTAAAGTTGTGCTATCTTTCCACTTTAATTCTGCCGCCTCCAAGGCTTGTAACAGAAATACCGTCACGGCTTACAGTTTCACCTGCACGGCAGATACCGTCCAGCTTGTCGCGGTCAATCTGGAGATAAAGTTCTTCCTGTGGAGGAATAAGTGTGATACAGCCTTTACCGCTGTGGATTGTGCCGTCAATGCGGTACACAAGTATTGCTTCTTCACTTAAGTTTTCATCAAGGCCCAGTGGCTGACGGTATTCCACAATATATCCGTGGTATTCGTCCAGCGGAATAACAACACCTTTGAGGCCTTCTGCAGTTTCAACTGGTGTAAGCTGATATTCGCCGCTTTGTTCAGCCACAGCAAACTGTTCGTCATCCAGCCAGCCCAGACGCCATTTGCTGTAAGCAATATAATCAGGTGCTATGCCTTCAATCCAGCCCATGAGGTCCCAGGTGCCGCAGTGACCAAATGCGTCTCTTGCGCCTTCTGTTACACCGTATGTATAAAGGTCAGGAAGGCCCATAATATGCCCTGTTTCGTGTGCCAAAAGCAAACCTTTACGTTTATACATATCGCGGCCAAAGGTTACTGCAAGGCCGATTTCGCCTGATTTGCAGGATATTGGGCGTGATGCATCCACCATTGTCGGTGAGTAAGGCACTTCAGCATCGTGTACAGGACAAACATAGAGAATATCATACTGTGAATAGTCAACCACATCACAGGTGATATCCATTGCATCCTTGAGGTATGCACGCTGACGCGGACCTGTAATACCCTTGTTCATTTCGTAAACATCATCATTCTTTGGCATTGTAAACCAGCCGTCGATAAGGTCAATTTCTAGATCCAGTTTACCATAGGAAATGATGTCAAACACTCTCAGACCGTCTGTGGCAAGCAGGTCATAGAAAAATTTTGTGTCAGGATATTTGGAGTCAGCTGCTCTTTTGTTTGGAAAATCCACACATACAAACGCTGCTTTAAGCTTTTTGTGGGCATCCCCCGCCTGTTTGTAGTCAATTGCAAAACCGCCGTTGAGATCTTCAATTGTAGATTTAAACTTAAACATATATAAACCTCCGTTTTAATGTAATTGCAAATTAAAACTATTGTCTATCAAATTATATAAAATACATCTATAGTTTATTTTTAAACTCAATAACCACCGATTCAACATCGGTGGTTATTGTTTTATGTAAATACAGATTATATTTTATTGCTGTTAAGCTTCCTGTTTAAAATCTTCTTTGAGAAGGCTGCAGAAATCGTGGAAATATCTTTCGCGGTCTTCAGGTGAAAGTTTTACAAGCTGTTCAAAGCTGTCCATGCTGAGATAGCCTGCAGAGAAAAGAAGTTCAGTATAATCTTTTTTGCTGAAACCGAATTCTTTTTCCCACTGTGTCAGTTTTTTCATACCATAGTAGTAACAGTTGAAATAGCCTGTCATATTCTGATGAGCCTGAACCTGTGCACGAGCTGTGCCTCTTTCAAAGCCAAGTTCTTCTTCGTAGATTTTAACTACATCTTCAATTGTTGCACCATAGTAGTAAAGGCTGAGGTCAACAAGAATACGAACTGCACCGTGGTGACGGCGGTAAGCAACAAACAATGGGAAGAATGGGTCTTCGCCGAAAATCCATTCAAATGCACGTTCTGTTCTGAGACATGTGCCTTCGAGGATAGGAATGTATTTTGCGCCGATTTTTACAGTTTCAGGTGTTTCGCTTATAGCAGTTTTTACATACTGTACGTGGTGACCAGGATATGCTTCGTGGAGGGAGTTGAGTTTAATCCAACCGTCTGTAACATTCTGGTAGTTGTATTGGTTAAGGAACATCTGGCCCTGGAAAGGACGAACAGAGAAGTCGCCGCCTTCGTAGCCGCCCCAAGGATAAGAATCCTTGCAGCCTTCAGAAATAGGCACACATTTGCAGATTTCGTCATCTGGGAGATTTACAAATTCATGAGCAAGTGCTCTTGTTCTCTTGAGATATTCGTTGCAGCGACGGAACATTTCTTCAGGAGAATCACAAGGACCTTCGTATTTGTACAGAATTTCATTGATTTCCTTCATATTTGTTGGTTTTTCAGGAATATCAAGTTTTGAAGCAATTTCAAATATTTCTGCACGTGTTTTTTCAATTTCGGATTTGTGCCATGCCAAAAGTTCGTCAAGGTTTACACCAAGTTTCTTTTTAAGCAATGTGCGGTATTCTTCTTCATCCATTTTGCAGGTTTTGCTCCAGTCATCTTCCTGCAGTTTAGCTGTAGGGATAACTTCTGCTGTGGAAATTTCGTCTGCCATTTCGTTAAGCTGAGCAGCATATTTTTCCATAGCTGATTTCAGGGCAGCATTCTGTTCTGCTGTAAATTTTGGGAAGAAAAAGTCTGTTCTTTCACTGTCTTTTGTTACACTCAATGCCACACGGCGGAAACTGTTTGCAACAACTGCTTTTCTGTTTTCGTCGTATTTTTCTTTGATAAGTGCAACATATTCGTCACGGTTTTCACCGTAAGCTTCAAAAAATCTGATAGCTTTATCACATTTTTCCTGTTCAGTACCGCGGTCTTTGCGGGAAATATCTTCAAATCCCCAAAGATAGCCCATAAAACGTCCTTCAGGGTGTTTTGCAACATCCTGGAGTGCAAATTCAAGGGAGTCGATAAAATCTGAAAAATGAGATTTTACCAATGTGAACACAGCATCAGGTTCTTCAAGTGCTTCTACTTTGCTTTTGAGCTGTTTCCATTCTTCCCATGCTGCTGCAACATTTGCATCAGTAGGGATAAATCTTTTTCCCTTGCTGCGATAACCGCTTATACTGCCGTCAAACTCTGCAAGTTCTTTGTCGAGCTCGCGGTATTTCATTACCAATTCCGGATTTTTCATGATAAGCTCCTCCTTGAACAATATTTCTATTGTTATATTCAAATTTTTATATAATCAATTACCCCGCGTGAAATAAACCATACGGAATATTTCACGAAGGGTAATATGACAATTAGTTATTCAGCTTTTTTGCCTGCATAGATTTCCATTTCTGGTTCAGAAAGATATACAGAGTGTGTGCCTTCGATGAGGTGCATAGAAGGTTTGTGTACACTGTAATCATGAACTGAAGGATCATATACAACAAAATCTCTCCATTTTTCATATGCTGGGTCTGGTTCCGGAATAGCAGAAAGCAGAGCCTTTGTATATGGATGGATTGGGTTGCCGTAAATTTCTTCCGGAGTACCCTGTTCAACAAGGTGACCCATGTACATAACACCGATGTAGTCGGAGAAATATTTAACAACGGAAAGGTCATGAGCGATAAAGAGAATTGTAAGGCCCATTTCCTTTTTAAGTTCATTCAGAAGGTTAAGAACCTGTGCCTGAATGGAAACGTCCAATGCAGAGATTGGTTCGTCAGCGATAATAAGTTTTGGGTTTGTTGCAAGTGTACGTGCAATACCGATACGCTGTCTCTGACCACCGGAGAATTCGTGTGGGTAACGTGTGAGATGGTCATCAGCAAGACCAACTGTTCTGATCATCTTAAGACAAATCTGACGAACTTCTTCTTCAGTTTTGCAAACTTTGTTGATGATAAGACCTTCACCGATAATTTCCTGAATAGTCATACGTGGGTTAAGAGAAGAAATTGGATCCTGGAAAATCATCTGGATGTTACGTGTAACTTCTCTTTTTTCTTCAGCTGTAAGTTTGCCTGCAATGTCTTTGCCTTCAAACAAAACTTCACCGCTTGTTGCTTTGTACAGACGGATGATTGTACGGCCTGTTGTTGTTTTACCACAACCGGATTCACCTACAAGACCGAATGTTTTACCGCGAGGGATTTTGAAAGAAACGTCATCAACAGCTTTAACAACAAGTTTCTTTCTGCCTACACCACTTTTGAAGTGCTGGCAAAGATGGCGGACATCAAGCAAAATGTCTTCGCTTTCCATATAATCGTTTGTTTTTACGTTATCAGCCATTTGCTTTTGCCTCCCTTCTCTTCATGCTGTTAGCAATTCTGCGGTCCAGCAATGCAGGACGTTCTACTTTTGGTGCATTTGGATGGAGCAGCCATGTAGAAGCATAGTGAGTATCACTAACTTTGAACATTGGTGGGTCTTCTTCAAAGTCAATTTTGAGAGCCCACTGGTTTCTTTCAGCAAATGCGTCACCAACTGGTGGATGAAGCATGTTAGGTGGTGTACCCTGGAGAGAGTACAGTTCTTCTTCAGAAGACAGGTCTGTGTCAGGCATAGATGCCATCAAGCTCCATGTGTATGGATGCTGTGGGTTGTAGAAGATGTCTTCAGCTGTGCCGTATTCAACAATTTTACCAGCGTACATAACAGCAATACGGTCTGCAACGTGTGCAACAACACCAAGGTCATGTGTGATAAAGATTGTGGAAACGCCTGTATTTTTCTGCAGGTCACCGATAAGGTGGAGAACCTGTGCCTGAATTGTTACGTCCAGAGCTGTTGTAGGTTCATCACAGATAAGAATTGTTGGGCTGGATGCCAGAGCAATAGCAATAACGATACGCTGACGCATACCACCGGAGAAGTTGAACGGGAACTGGTTGTATCTCTTTTCTGGTTCAGGGATACCTACAGCTGCCATAAGTTCAAGACTTCTCTTTTTAGCTTCTGCTTTTGGCATTTTGTGCAGAATTGTAAAGATTTCTGCAATCTGTTTACCAATCTTTTTGATTGGGTTGAGGGAAGAAAGTGGATCCTGGAAAATCATTGCGATTTCACGACCACGGATTTTTTCCCAGTCTTTTTCTGTATTTTTAGTCAAGTCCTGACCTTTATACATAGCTGTGCCGCGTTCAATAACAGCATTGTTGCCTGCAATACCCATAAGAGTTTTTACAGTAACAGATTTACCGGAACCGGATTCACCAACGATAGCAAGAACTTCACCTTTGTAGAGGTCGAATGTGTTGCCACGAACAGCCTGAACTTTACCAGCGTATGTATTGAAAGATACTGTCAGGTCTTTAACTTCGAGTATTTTTTCTCTATTCATACTAAGTCTATCCTTTCTGTTAAGTTATGAATCGGCAATGATTATTGTCTGAGGTTAGGGTTAAATGCGTCTCTCAAGCCGTTACCGAAAAGGTTGAATGCGAGCATAAGAGAGATAATAACTACACCTGGGAAAACAATCATGTATGGGAAGTCCATAAGAACTTTCTGACCGTCAGAAAGGAGCATACCGATTGATGGGTTTGGTGCCTGAACACCGAGACCAAGGTAGGAAAGACCAGCTTCCTGGAAAACAACGTTTGGTACAGCAAGAGCACAGGATGTGATAATTGTACCGATAGCGTTTGGAAGAATGTGACGGAACATAATTTTTATGTCGCTTGCGCCCATTGTTCTTGCTGCAAGAACGTATTCTCTGTTTTTGTAGCGGTAGAACTGCATACGAACGCTGTTAGCTGTACCCATCCAGCCTGTGAGACAGAATACCAAAATAAGTGATGTGATACCTGAACCAAAGAGCATGATGAGAAGAATTGTAAGTGGAAGTGATGGAATGTTCCAGATAACGTCCATAATACGCTGGATGATAAGGTCAATCCAACCACCATAGTAACCACAGATAGAACCTACAACAAGACCGATTGAAAGGTTGATCATAACAACGGAGAATGCCATAAGGAGGGATACTCGTGTACCCATCCACAGACGGGACCAGAGGTCACGGCCGATGTTGTCAGTACCAAACCAGAAATACATATCTTTAACATCGTTCTTTTCGTAGATGTCAACTTTGATTCTTGTCATTGAAGCTTTACCGAAAGCGGAAGAAGTTTCGAATGTATCAAGTTCTTTTACTGTGTAATCTGCATAGTCAGCAAGATTATTTGTCTGAACAGTGATAACACGGCAACCATCCATAATACCAAGTTTTTCCACAACAGGAATTCTTGGAGGCATATTTTTGAGGCCTTCGTGCTGTGTGAGATAGTCGTATTTACCGATCATAGGACCGATAATAGCCATAACAACGAGAACAATAATTACAGAAGTAGCAACAACTGTAACTTTGTCTCTTTTAAAACGACGCCAAACGTCTTTGATGTAAGAAACTGCTTCTGTTTTGAACTCTACGTCGTGAATTTTTTCTTCACGCTGAAAACGTTCAAACTTTTCAACAGGTTTATTCATAATGTCATCGCCAGCAGGCTGACCATTAGCCATCAACAATGTTTTGTCATTATTCATCTTTCTTACCTCCCATTCGGATTCGAGGGTCAATTACGCCATAAGACAAGTCTGCAAAAATGGCCATAACAAGACCGATGATAACGTAGAAGATAACGATACCCATTGTCAACCAGTGGTCTTTACCGTTAATAGCGGAAATCATTGTTTTGGACAAGCCCGGTACCGCGAAAATCTGTTCGATAACGAGGGATGAGGACAAAACGCCCAGGAACAAATAAAGGAATGTAGCAGACAGTGGAACACAAGCGTTACGCAGTGCGTGACCTGTGATTGTCTGGCTGTATGTGAGACCCTTAGCTTTTGCAAGAAGCATAAAGTCCATTGTAAGAACTTCAGCAAGTTCTGCACGCAGGGTTCTTGCGATAGATGCAATGGAACCGAAAGCAAGGGCAAAAATTGGCATAATCATTGAATAGAATTTTGTCCACGTGAGATTGTGCTCAGTAGCCAAAATAAGTGGGAACCATTCCAGTTTAAAACCGAGTACATACTGCATAACCGCTGCAAGTACGAAGGACGGAACGGAAATCAACAGGATAACAAAGCTGGAAGCAATGATATCGTAAACTGTATCTTTTTTGATAGCCATTGTAATACCAAAAATCATACCCAATGGCAATGTTACGAATGCAGCAAAGTAGTTGAGCTGAATTGTAACAGGAAGACGTTCAAGAACAACGTCAAAAACCGGAACACCCGGTCTGATTTTGAGAGAGTAACCAAAGTCAAGATGGAGATAGTCTCTCATAACATAACCGAACTGAACGATAAGAGGTTCGTCCAGGTGGTACTTTGCCAGAATTGCCTGACGTGTAGCTGGGTCCATTTTTGGGGACATACCGATGATGTCACCAGGCATTGACCACAATACAAAAAATACAACAACTATGATAACCAGCATTGTAAATGCAGCGGCTACAAGTCTCTGTAATGTATATCTAAGCACAGATTGCACCTCTTTCTAATTTTTTGTGCAAATATTATTAAACAAACAACGTATTTGTTTAATAATACTGCGGTCCAATACTGCGTACCGGACCGCAATATATTAATCTTTCACGAAATTACTTCGTTAACTGCATTTTGTGCCTTAAAAGGCACGTACATATTAACTAATTATTAAATCAGTTAAATGTTGCCTGCATAAGCATAAATTCGAGGTCAACATGACCCTGTTCCATAACTGGAGTGATCTTGTCAGAGAAGAACCATCTGTATGCACGGTTGTATACAGGGATGAAGCAGCAGTCGTTCAAACGGATTTCTTCCATTCTTGCTGTGTATTCAAGTCTGAGCTGTGGGTCATTTTTAGCTTCGTACAACATACAGCCGTAAGCAAGTTTGTCGTATTCATCACGGTAAGCCTGGCTTGCGATTGAGCAGTACTGTGTGTTGTATGTGTATGGACCGGAGTATACCCAGTTTGTATCTTCCCAAGGAGCTTCAACGGAGCAGTAGTCACCACAACCGAAGCAGATGTCGAAGTCCATGTTTGTTCTAGCGATTGTATCGTAGATTGTTGCACCTGGTGTAGCCTGGAGAACGATTTCGAATTTGTCAGCTGGGATAACTTTCTGGATCTGAGCCTGGAGAACTTCAGCGTATTCTTTGTTGATATCAGATGTATCAGCGTAGATAGCTGTTACAGTGATTTTTTCGCCTTCGTATGGAGCATATGCTTTTTCGAAGTAGTCAAGAGCGAGTTCTGGGTCATAACCTGTTTCTGTGAGAGCGTGGCCGTCAATTGTGATAGCCTGTGCTTCTGGAGTTGAACGGTAGTCAACGAGAACGCCGTCTTCCATTGGAACTTTAGACTGGATGTGGTACTGGTATGGTGAAGCAACGGATGTTGGGTAAACCATTTCAATAACCTGCTGTCTGTCTGTTGCCCAGTAGAGAGCATATCTCATGTTAGGGTCTGTAAGGATTGGGTGGCTTGGTGTTTCACCGTTGATGTAGTAACCCATGTTGTCAGCACGGAGCTGGTATTTAGCACCTGGGTATTCATCGTACTGTGCCTGGTTAGCAACTACAGCGTCAATTTTGCCCTGTTCGAAGAGCTGTACCTGAGCGTTAGCGTCAGCAACTGCTGTGTATGTAACTTTGTCTGGTGTGAAGATGTCAGAGTTAACAAGTTTGTCTGTATCTGTTCTTCTTGTGTATTCGAAGTACTGGCCTTCGATGAGGTCGGATGGGTAGTAGAGACCGGAAGCTACGAATGTGTCGAGGGAAGAACCGTATGTGCAGGACATGCCGTCTTCGCTCATGCAAGCTTCGTATGTGTCGATATGAACAACTGCGTTACCTACGTATGCCCATTCTTCTTTAACGTCCATAGCTGTTGCTGGTTCAAAGTCATCAGCATATGTGATCTGGATTGTGTGATCGTCGATAGCTTTGAAGCCAACTTCGGACCATTCGCATTCGCCTGCGATGTATTTTGTACCATTTTCGATGGATGTAACACCAGCATTACGGTTAGCAAGTTTTGGGTCAGAGTTCATTTTGATGGAGTATTCAACTGTGTTAGCATCGATTGGTGTGCCATCCATGAATGTGTAGCCTTCATCAATTGTGATTGTCCAAACTTTGTGTGTTTCGTCAGCTGGAACTGGATCACCAACAGCAAGAGCAGGAACATATGTTCTTACACCGTTTTCAACGTCCCAAACTGTTCTGTACATAGAAGCAGAAAGGTCGAGCAAGATTTCATAGTCTGTTTCTGTTGTGTGTGGGTTAAGTGTTGCTGGTGTATCTGCACGAACCAGGTTCAACACTTTTTCTGTTGTTTCTGTAGTTTCGCCACCTGTTGTTTCAGATGATGCTGGAGCAGAAGAACATGCTGTAAACATCATTGCACAAGCAAGAAGCATAGCTACTAAGCGCATAGCTTTTTTCATAAAGTTTTCTCCTTTATAGATTTTTATTTATTATAAATACGCTGCAAACGTTTCCCGCAACGCAATTATAACCGAACTTGTTGTCGCTCTATACTACAAAAGCAAGAGCAAATGAAATCGCCAGAAATATGATGGCTCTGAGCAGCGGCCATTTTATATCTTTCTGGTGGACATCGGCATAAATATATTTTTGTGTATATTCCGCCATATCCATTGGACGGATTACGGTACCGTCAACCCCCTGGGCTTTTCTTGTACGGCGTTTGTAAGCCATATAAGAAAATGTTTTAAATAAACCTACATTACGGATATATCTTGTTGAGCCAACAATAAGATGAAGCAACCCTATAATGCAGAAAAAATCAGATATATTTCTGATTAAACCCTGCTGATGTCTTAAAATCATAAGCACAAGTGCCATAACACTTGTAACAACCAGGGTTTTGAACTGTTCTTTTTTCCAGTGCTTTTTAAATTTTTCTTTCAACATTTTTCTTTTCACCGCCATAAAATAATGAATATATATACTATGCACAAAACAAGTGATAAATATATGTTGAAAATGACGGTAATTTTCATATTTTTATGCAATTCATAAAATTGTCTTACTCATAATATCACAGTTTGTTAACTTTTTCAAGATAAAAATTAGTTATACAGCCCTCTGGTTTTATATAATTTGCACAAAACAGCCTTTAAAAACTTTCATTTTATACTGTAAAAGTTCATATTTGGTATTTTTATTAACAGCATGTTACAAAACCAAAAACTTTTTGTTTCCTGCTCTAAACAAATATTTATTCGATTTATATTTAATTAAATTAAGAATAACTGTCATTTTATTTAATTTAATTGCAAACGCCCATTGTGTATTTTAAAATTAAATCATTTTGTATGTATAAATATTCATATATTTATGTCAAAATAATTACAAATGATTACAAACTGTATGCCAAATCATTTTTGTCGTTTTAAACAAAAATCCTGTATCAATCAATTGTATAAAACCAATTATTTTATGCAAAATACAAATTGACAGGCAGATTTCCCAAAAGAAACCTGCCTGTCTGATATGAAACTGTAAATTTTGTTGTTTATTCGATTATTTCTGCAAAATCAAAGCAAAATTATTTTCCCTGAGCCATAAACGCTTCAATTTCTTCTACTGTTTTTGGAATACCTGCAGACATAACTTCTACACCGTCTTTTGTAACAAGAAGTGTATCTTCAATTCTGATACCGATCTGTTCATCGTCAAAGTAAAGACCAGGTTCCAGTGTAAACATAAGATTTTCTTCAAGCAGAAGGTCGCCTCTGTCGCCTACGTCGTGTGTGTTGAGACCGATATTGTGGCCTGAACCGTGGAAATAATATTTGCTGATATCTTCAACCTTTTCAATTTTGCCGATTTTTACAAGTTCTTCTGCCATAACCTGTTTGCTTATCTGCTGCAGTTCACTTTTAAGCTGACCTGGCTTGGACATACTTTCGGCAACTTCAAGGCCTTTAAGCACGATATTGTAAAGCTGTTTCTGTCTTTCGGTAAATTTGCCGTTTACAGGATATGTTCTGGAAACGTCTGCACAGTAGTAGTTCCACTGAGCACCAAGGTCAAACAGAATAAGGTCGCCGTCCTTTGTCTGGGTATCGTTGTCAACATAGTGCATTATGCATGCATTTTTGCCTGTTGCAGCAATTGTTGTAAATGCAGGCATTTTTACATTATAGCCTTTAAGTACAAAATCGTAGTAAGCTTCAATCTGACATTCAGTCATACCAGGTTTCATATTGAGCAGAATATTTTTTACACCTTCTTCTGTGATTTTTACAGCTTTGCGGTGATTTTCGATTTCTGCCTGGTCCTTGATAACACGCATACGGCAGATTGTGTGATATGCATTGTGGATGCTGAGATATGGGTAAATTTCTTTAAGACGGTTTGCGCGTTTCTGTGCTTCATTTGGTGCATAGTTCATATCCCATCTTGCCATATCGATATAAACATCCTGCACATCGTTTGCAAACAGCATGCGGGAAATTGTGCTGTCCCAGCTGTCGTTTGGCACTATGCGGTCAATACCTGTAGCAGCTTTGATTTCATCGCTGTCAAAACGTGTGCCCATCCAGCGCTGTTCGTGTTCATCAGGGATATGCATAAAGAGAATTTCATTTACCTTGCCGTTGATTTTGGAAATAAGCAATGTTGCATCAACATCACTGCGGCCTGTAAGATAAACAAAGTTGCGGTATGGCTGAAAAATGTAGTTTTCATCATCTGTAGATTCAACATATCCGCCGCTGCATACAAAATAGAAGGAATTGTCTTTCATAGTTTCTGCAAAACGGCTTCTTCTCTGAACAAAATATTCTTTACTCAATGTAGTGTCCTCCGTTAAATAATTATATAACTGACCTTATTATATTACCTTATTATAAAAACATCAAGATTTTGTTTCACTTATATCTCCTGCTTCTGTGTGTGTAAATTATTACAATCTATTTACAATTTCGACAAAATGCAGTAAAATTGTTTTGTTATTTAAATGTTATTTTAAATGTTTTAATATATTGTATTTATAATTACATTTATATATTAAAAACAAAAATAACTGTTGTTCAGGAGATAAAATGAAAAAGAAAAAAGAAAAATGGGTAAAAAAACGGCACCTTTTTGTACGCAATCTTGTTGCTCTTTTTTTCGGACCGTATGTAAAATACAAGTTTTGTATAGATATAGAAAAATTCAAACAGCAGGGGGACCGGCAGTATCTGATTGTAATGAACCATCAGACCTCCTATGACCAGTTTTTTATCGGTCTTGCTTTTGACGGACCTGTTTACTATATAGCCACAGAAGATATTTTCTCACTTGGATGGGTTTCACGCCTTTTAAGCTGGCTGATTGCACCAATTCCTATCAAAAAACAGACAACTGACCTCAAGGCAGTAAAAACCTGCCTGCGTGTTGCAAAGGAAGGCGGCACAATTGCACTTGCTCCTGAAGGCAACCGCACCTACTGCGGCAGAACAGTTTACATCAAACCCTCCATTGCAAAGCTTGCAAAAACACTCCGTCTGCCGATTGCGGTTTTCCGAATTGAAGGCGGCTACGGCATACAGCCGCGCTGGAGCAGTGATGTGCGCAAAGGCAGAATGAAAGCATATGTTTCACGAGTTATTGAGCCGGAAAAATACAAACAGATGTCTGACGATGAGCTTTTTGAAATTCTCGAAAAAGAACTCTATGTAAATGAAGGAAAAGTTGACGGCGAATATCGCAGCAACACTCTTGCCGAATATCTTGAGCGCGCAATCTATGTATGTCCTGACTGCGGCCTGTCAGTTTTTGAAAGCCACGGGGATATTATCGAATGTAAAAAATGTCACAAACAGATAAGATATCTGCCTTCAAAAGAACTTAAAGGTATCGGTTTCGACTTCCCGTTCCGTTTTGTAGGTGAGTGGTATGATTATCAGTGTGACTTTGTAAACAGCCTTGATGTTACACAGCTTACCGACAACCCTATTTACACTGATACAGCAAACATTTCCGAGGTTATTGTTTATAAAAATAAAATTCCTTTCCGCAAAAACAGCACAGTACATCTTTATGGTGATAAAATCGTATTTGACAATGACATTGTGCTGAGTTTTGATGATATCAGCGTTGTTGCCGTGCTCGGCAAGAACAAAGCAAATATCTACTGGAAAGACAAAATTTATCAGTTGAAAGGCGATAAACGTTTCAATGCTTTAAAATATGTAAACATCTATTATCGCTACAAAAACATTAAGGAAGGAAATTCAGATGGAAAATTTTTGGGATTATAGTGTATGGGGAACTCTTAACCTTATTGCAACACTGCTGCTCAGCCTGCTTGCTGCAAACACTTTAAAACGCAAAGTATATCTGCTTAAAGTATCACTTATTCCAACTTCAGTTTTGGGCGGAACAATACTTCTTGCCATATCAGGACTGTACAAACTGTTCACCGGCAATGTGTTTTTTGACACTATGTTTTTCGGTAGAAACGGTATGGCAACCCTTGAAATAATTACATATCACACACTTGCCCTTGGTTTTATCGCTTCAGCGTTCAAAACTTCCGACAACAAAATGAGCAAACAGAGAAGTGTTGAAATATTCAACACAGGTGTTACAACTGTTGCAACATATCTCATTCAGGCTGTTTTTGGATTTGCGGTTACAATCGTTGCCGCATTGCTCGTAAAGGAATTTTTTGTTGCTGCAGGCGTTTTGCTGCCATTCGGTTATGGTCAGGGCACCGGCCAGGCTTTGAACTACGGCAATATTTATGAAACTCAGTTTGGATTTGCGGGCGGCAAAAGCTTTGGTCTTACTGTTGCAGCTTTTGGTTTTATCAGTGCTGCAATCGGTGGTGTTATACACCTTAATATTCTTAAAAGAAAAGGCAAAATCAACTGGAACGGCGGCGACGATTCCTCTGAAACAGAAATTTCTGCCGAAGCTATTCAGGCTGAAAACGAAATTCCAATGCAGGGCAGTATAGACAAAATGACTGTTCAGGTTGCTTTTGTTGTTGTTGCATACATGGTTTCATATTTCCTTATGTGTGGACTTGGCAAACTGCTGCCCGGTATGAAATCCGTTATCTTTGGTTTCAACTTTTTGCTTGGTGTACTTTCTGCAACTGTTATCAAAGCCATCGTTGGTCAGCTGAGAAAACACAAGCTGATGAACAGACAGTATCTCAACAATTTCCTTATGACAAGAACAAGCAACTTTTTCTTTGATATTATGATTGTTGCAGGTATTGCTGCTATCCGCCTTGGCATATTCCAGCAGTATTGGGCTGTACTTCTTATCCTTGGTCTTGGTGGCGCTTTTATCACATATTTCTACATTGGTTTTGTATGCAGAAAGCTGTTCCCAGATTATGAAAACGAACAGTTTGTTGCTATGTACGGTATGCTGACAGGCACTGCAAGTACAGGTGTTGTTCTGCTCAGAGAAATAGACCCCGAATTTAAAACACCTGTTGCTGACAACCTTGTTTTCCAGAACTTCCCTGCTATCGTATTTGGTTTTCCTCTTATGCTCCTTGCAACACTTGCACCTGTCAAACCATATATGACCTGGCTTATCCTGCTTGCATTCTTTATTGTTATGAACATTATTCTGTTCCGTTCAGTGATATTCAGAAGAAGCAAAAACAAAGATAAAGTTAATCAGTAAACAAAAAATTGACCTTGGAACTTAGCTGTTCCAAGGTCTTTTTGTTGTTATATCAAATCGGGCAATGTACAGTAATCACACAATGTGACAAACATTGCACTGTATTTGTTAAGCATAAAATCTTTTGCTTTGCTTTTTATTGCATCGGTGCAGTTATCGTTATCATCAAAGGATACAATTATATTGACGCCCTTGCCAAATTCTGTCTGCAGCAACATAGTTCCCTTTGCATGTTCTGCTGCACTTTTTGCAATATATAATCCCAGCCCCATTTCATTGGCAGGCTCTCCGTCGTTGTATGGATTGCTGCTGAAATACGGACTGAACACATTCTGTGAAATTTCCGGCTTCATTCCTATGGAATTGTCTTTATAGGACAGAATCCATTTTTTTCCTGATTTCTTCAGAGAAATCGCCACAGCTACATCGTCTTCTCTGCGGTAATCAAAACTGTTGAGCAAAATATTGAACAGCATTGCAGTGAGTAATGAGTTGTTTCCGTAAACCACGCAGCCGTTTTCCACATATAAATCCAGGGTAAAATAATCCGGCAGCACCTGTTTTGCACTTTCAAAAGTACTTTGCACCAGACTGGAAAAGTCAACAGCTTCTCTGGTGAACTCTCTGTTTTCCATCAGCCTTGCACCCATTGATACATTGTTTATATATTTGAGCATCTGATATGATTTGTGATAAACACTATGCAATGTATCTATTGCCTTTTCTGTATCCATGCTGTTGATGCTGTCAGCCAGCAACGGCAGCGAAGCAAAAATATTTGTAACAGGCTCTCTGAGCTGCTGATTAACAATATCTGCATAGTCCAATATACTTTTGTCCAAATCAGTTACAGATTCTGACAGTTTATCTGATTGTGTATGAATATATGCATCCTTATTATCTGCCATGATATCTGCCTCCTTTCGACAAAATTCGACAAAATTTGTTTTGTATACTTATTTTATATGATAACGTGTTTTTTGTAAAGCACAACTATTATGTGTTGTTTTTTGTGGTATATTTAGCGAAAAAAGTGTACATTTTTGGGTTTTTGCTTTACTAATATTCTGTTTTATGCTATGATTTTAATGATAAAGATTTTGAAAATATTGTTGAGTTAAAAGTACAAATTTTAGAAATATATTTAAATAGTCTTTTTATTGACTTAATTGGTCAGTTTGGCTATCATATATACAGTAAGTTATTTTTTTAACAATCAATATATTAAAATACTATTACATTTTTAGGAGGCTATTTATTATGGCAATCAAAATTGGTATTAACGGTTTCGGTCGTATCGGTCGTCTTGTATTCAGAGCCGCAATGGCTAACCCAGAACTTTACGAAGTTGTAGGTATCAACGATATCGGTGTTACACCTGACTACGCTGCATACATGACAAAATACGACACAATCCACGGTCGTTTTAAAGGCGAAGTTTCTTCTACAGAAACAGACCTCGTTGTTAACGGTCATCACGTTCCATTCTTTGCAATCAAAAACCCTGCAGAACTCCCTTGGGGCGAACTTGGTGCAGAATATGTTGTTGAATCCACAGGCGTTTTCACAACAACAGAAAAATGTCAGGCTCACCTTGAAGCTGGCGCTAAAAAAGTTATCATCTCTGCTCCAGCAAAAGACAAAGAAACACCAACATTTGTATGCGGTGTTAACCTTGACAAATACACAAAAGACATGACAGTTGTTTCCAACGCATCCTGCACAACAAACTGTCTTGCTCCTTTGGCAAAAGTTATCAATGACGAATTCGGCATCGTTGAAGGTCTTATGACAACTGTTCACGCTACAACAGCTACACAGAAAACAGTTGACGGTCCTTCCAACAAAGACTGGAGAGGCGGCCGTGCAGCAGCAGGCAACATCATTCCATCTTCCACAGGTGCTGCAAAAGCTTGTGCTTTGGTAATTCCAGAACTCAAAGGCAAACTTACAGGTATGGCATTCCGTGTTCCAACACTTGATGTTTCTGTAGTTGACCTTACAGTTAGACTTGCTAAACCAACAACTTACGAAGAAATCTGTGCAGCAGTTAAAGCAGCAAGCGAAGGCAGCATGAAAGGCATTCTCGGTTACTGTGATGAAGCTGTTGTTTCCAGCGACTTCTACGGCGAAACATGCACATCTGTATTCGATGCAAAAGCAGGTATCATGCTTAACGAACAGTTTGTTAAACTTGTTTCCTGGTACGACAACGAAATGGGCTACTCCTGCAAAATCCTTGAACTCATCAAGCATATGGCAGAAGTTGATGCTCAGTAATCAATACAAATTTAAAGCCACGGTTTTGCCGTGGCTTTTGTTTTTGTTATTATGTTTAGTATTTATATAAATATTGTCTACAGGATTATTTTTATAATAAACAGTATTATAACTACCCATATCATCACCATCGGTATTGCATAATACCATTTTGACGGCTTGCCGTTCTGCCATATTCCCGCTGCCTGTTCCCTGCTTTTTTCAAGTATATCATACGGAATAAATCTGATTGTGACAGCCGCCAGCAACGGCAAAATAATGATATCGTCCAGATATCCGATAACCGGTATAAAATCCGGTATCAGGTATATGGGTGACAGTGCATACGCCACCGTTATTGCCGCAAATATCTTTGCAGTCAGCGGTGTGTTTTTATTTTTGAGTGCAATAAAAATGGCAGGTATATCTGTTTTGAGCTTTTCTGCCCTGTCTTTAAGGTTCATTATATATTCCTAACTTTTAACTCTGTTTTTGTTGTTACTTTCAAGTTTATATTATTGTATCTGTTTAAATCATTATAATATAACCGACATATAAATACAACAAAACACAGCAAGTCTTAAATCTGACCTGCTGTGTTTTAACTATATATTATTTTTCGATATATAAAGCTTTTTTAAGCATATACGGATGCAGCTCCATTATGCCGCTGCCGCAGCTGATAGCCTTGAAAATTTCTTCCTTGTGTTCGTTTTTCCACCAGGAACCCGAAAGGCTTGTTACTTTTGTTGCTTCCCAGCCTTTTGGGAACATTGGTGTGGAAGAACCAACCATTGCAATTTCAGTTGCATTAGGACACATTGCCAGCAAGCCGTCAATACTGCCGTTGATTGTGCTGGAGCCTGTGATTATCATCTTGTTACACTTTGGCAAAAGTGCAGGCTGCTCGCTCATTGGATGGATGGAAACATTGCCGCCAAAAGCAGAAACGCTTTCGTCAAAAACAATAACTTCCTTTACCCTGCTCTGCAGAGATTTTGCAACAGGACCGATAAGACCAATCATGCCAACTGTGTCTTCTGCACAGAATTCGATACCAAACATTCTGTCAGAATTATTGTCGTCAGGAATATCAATCTGCTGGGAAGCTGCGCTGAGCACTGAAGAACCGATGGAACGGCCGATATAGTCATCCTTCTCCATAAGCCATGCTGCAATTTCTGCCGCAGGTTTGCCGATAGCGTCCTTTGCATAGGCAAAGGCACTGCAGCTTGGCGGCAGTCCGTGACGAAGCACATAGGAAACACCTACTGTGCCGTCAGACAACTGACAGGATATAAGTGAAATGCCCACAACCAGATCTTTTACAGTTTTACCTTCAAGATAGGGCTGTGCTGCTGTGATTATATTTTTAACTACTTTACTTTCGTTCATAAAATTAACCTACAATTTCTTCGATAAATACAACGTCGTTAAGTTTGCCTGTTGCGATAATCATATCTGGGAAGTTTGCGTTGATAGCACCGCTGAGTGCACCGCGGAGACCGCCTTCGTCGTAGTCTTCAGGTGTGATTGGAATATAGAACACGTCTGTTGCAACAAGGTTGTATGTTTTTGTGTTATCCCAGCCGTATTTCTGGAGATGTTCGTTAACATTGTATTCCTGTTCTGTGATAATGGATGCGATAACTTCGCCGTTTGGCATAATTACATAGTCAAAGTTTTCAATCGCATTGCCGTTTACTGCAAGAAGAACAGGGCTGTTACCGCTCTGGAAGTCATCGATAAGTACTTTCATAGCTTCAAAATCTTCTGCTTTTACTGTTGCTGTTGAACCGTCAGTTGTGTAAACTGTTACATCACCTGCAGGTGCTTCAATAAGGTGTTTTGTTGTTGCTGTCATTGGGTAGCCATTGTAGTCAGCACCATTGTAGCTTACTGTTTCTGCAACAGGTGTTTCAGCTTCGGTAAATACACCTTCACGGCTGAAAACAAGTGTGTTCTGGATAAAGATAATGCGTTTGCCATGCTGAATTTCGGAGTATGGTTTCATAATATCTTTGTAGAGTGGTGCTTCGGAAGAAGTTTCGTCTACAGAAGATACAGGAAGCTGTTTCTTTTCTTCTTCGCCTGTGCTTTCTGCAGGAGCGGAAGAACATGCAACCATTGACATTGCAACTGCAAGTGTCATAATAAGTGCCAAAAGTTTTTTCATTTTTGTTTTCCTCTTTCAATTGTATTGCTGTTGCTGATATACAGTATACTATCATATATCAGCATATAAAAACAGCAGTTTAAATCAAATTATTATAAATCTTCAAATGCAGGTTCGCAGAAAAATGCTGCATCATCCGCATCGCTTTTGTGAATTTTAACCCTTACGCCATAGGTTTTCTGCAGATTATCCGCTGTCATAACCTCGCTCGGTGTACCCTGAGCAATGATACCACCCTTGCCCATAAGCACTGTTTTGTTGCTTACCTGCCAGGCGTGGGACGGTGAATGGCTGGTCATAATAATAGTCATGCCTTTTTCGGACAGACTGCGCAGAGTTTTCATAACCAGTGCCTGATTTTTAAAGTCAAGGTGACTGGTAGGCTCATCAAACAGGATTGCCTTTGGTGTCTGACAGAGTGTACGGGCAATCAGAACAAGCTGACGCTGACCGCCTGAAATACGAGAATATGGTTTTTCGGCAAGATGTGCTATGCCCATTTCTTCCATAATGCTGTAAGCCATATCAGTATCTGCCTGGCTTGGTGTCTGGAATGCACTGAGATACGGTGTACGGCCCATACGCACAACCTCGAGAGATGTATAAGGGAACGCAACTGAATGCTCCTGATAGACAATACCTATTGTCTTTGCAAGTTCTGTGATGGAATAATCACCAAGAGGTTTGCCGTCAATATGGATACTGCCCTTTGCAAGCTGAAAGTTGCCTGCAATGCAGTTGAACAATGTGGTTTTGCCACAGCCGTTTGCCCCAAGGATGCACACGCTGTCACCCTGTTCAACCTGCAGATTTACGTTTTCCCAGATATAATCCTTGCCGTGATAGGAAAAGGATGCATCTCTGACTTCGATAAGATTTGCCATCAGTTCCAGCCCCCTTTCGTTTTTCTCAAAAGGAATGCGAACACCGGCGCACCGATGATAGCAGTGAGAATACCAAGTGGAATTTCAGTTGCAGTAAGCTGTCGGCAAAGGTTGTCCACTATAAGAATATAACTTGCGCCCACAAACATTGTTGCGGGAATAAGTTTTTTGTGGTCAGGACCTACAAGCATTCGGCAGAAATGCGGGATAACCTGGCCTACCCAGCCAATGATACCGCAGATGGAAACTGCTGTGGATGTGAGAACTGTGGAGAAGATGATGATGCCTATTTTGATACGTTCTGTGTGAACACCAAGGCTGCGCGCTTCTCTGTCACCCATTGAAAGAACATTGATTCTCCAGCTTAAAATCCAGAGACCTATAAGACAGATAACAACAGGAATAATTGAGATAACAAGGTCATTGAGGCCTACACTGCCCAAAGAACCCATAAGCCAGAATGTGATTGCAGGCAGTTTTTCGTCGCCTTCTGCTGTAAATTTGAGAATCTGCAGCAAAGCCTGGAAAAACGCCGATACAACGGTACCCGAAAGCACCAACATAAGTACTGGTGTGGATTTGTAGATGTGTGCAAGGAAATATGTGATTGCAACAGCTACAATACCAAAGATAAATGCCATACCCTGCACTGCAAGTGAAGGCATTGACAAAACAAGACCTAATGCCGCACCAAAGCTGGCACCTGCAGAAACACCGAGGATAAACGGGCTAACCAACGGGTTCTGGAACATACCCTGAAACGCAGCACCCGATGAAGAAAGGCCTGCGCCAACCAAAGCAGCCATAACTGCACGTGGAAAACGCACCTGAATGATAACTTTGGCAGCAGAATCTTCCCATGTCTGCGGGTAGTTTGCACCGAAAAAGTAGTTGGCAAAAATCTGCACAACTTCAGTTGGGGATACAGAATATCTGCCCATAAACAGTGATGCAAAAAATATCACAAAAGGCAGAATGATAATTATTGCCCATTTAAGTTTTGACTGTTTTGTCTCGCGGAAATGAGCCTGTTTCTGTAATTCAGCCATAAAATCAGCCCTCTACCCAGCCTTCGATAACCATTTTTGCCTGTTCGTCGGTGAGTTCAAATTCGTAAAATTCGTTGTAGTAGTATTTGATTTCTTCAACCATATCAATATCACTGAAAAGTTCAGGCTGCATAAGTGTAGCCATCCACATTACAAGCAATGTTGTTGTTGAGCCTTTGTCAAGGAAGAATACACCTGATGGGATGCGGTGGAGTTCTTTGTTTTCAACAGCTTTGAGTGTTGCCCATTTGCTGTTTTCGCGGTACATACTTTTGATAACAAGTTCAGGGTTGTCACCGTGGTTGTCAACAAGGATAATGTCCGGGTCCCATGTATAAAGCTGTTCAGCTGTTACTTCAGGGAAGTTGGAGTTTTCTTCAGGTCCGAGAAGTGTGCCGCCTGCAAGATAAGTTTCGTACCAGCGGTTTTTGAGAGAGTAGGAAGCACGGATTTCTTCGCCCCATGTGTTGCCCCAGTAAACTGTTGGTCTTTCACTTTCAGGGATATCCTTTGTGCGCTCATAAACCATTTTAAGTTTTTCTTCGCAGTATTTTGCCCATACTTCGTATTCGCTGTGTGCTTCTTCTGTGTCGATAGCATCAGAGAGGATACGCAGTGGTGTTGTAAGTGTTGTTACAAACTCATCGATTGTCTGTGTCTGAGCCTGTTCCAGAGTATCCATAAGACCTGTGTTTTTTGTTGCAACGATAGCTGCCATATCAACAGCATCGAATTTTTTGAGCTCGATTTCGTTGTCGTAGTAAACAACAAGGTCGATATCCTGTGCAAGATAGTCCTCGATGTTTACTGTGGAACTTGGGTTGGCAGCAATACCTGCCATTTCGATAAGTTTTGGATTTGTAAGGTTTGCAAGAGGGTAGCTGTCTGTGTGACCGCTTTTTACCATTACAACCTGGTCTGCTGCACCAAGCATAAATACCATTTCGTATGTAGGGCCTGCAATTGCAGCAATTTTGTCGATTTCGTTTGGAACTTTGATTTCTCTGCCCAGAAGGTCAGTGATTGTGTGTGTTGTGCTGTCAGCATTTGTTACTTCACCTGCGCCGCAGCCAGCAAAGCTGAACATCATAAGGCAAGCCAAAGCCAGTGCAATAATGCGTTTTTTCATAAATTTATCATCCTTTTAATCAGCACAAAAGGCAGAAGTCAAGGAGGGGGCCCTTTCTTCCGCCGTTTGTGTCTATAAAGTACTAAAACATTATTCTGTTACAAAGTTGATTTCTGTAATGGAGTATGTAACCCATTTCTGACCTGTACCGTTGATAAATGCAGAAAGGCCCATTGGCATATCTTTGATAGCTTTGTTGTTTGTCATACCATCGTACATTACAAAGAATTCAAGATTTTCGTAGAATGCTTTTTCATCAGGATATGTTTTGTATTCTGTGTTTTTGCCAGCTGCGCCCATACCTGGTGTGCCGTAGATTTCGCATTCAACAACTGTGCCTTCGATTGTCATACCGAGTGCTGCAAGTTTTGCAACCATAGTTTCGTAGTCAATACCAAGGAAACGGCCTTCGTATGTAGCTTCGCCGCCTTTGTATTTGAATGAGCCGTCAAACATAGCTGTTGTAACTTTGGAGTCGCCAACAGGTGTTTTCTTCATAAAGTCGCTCATTGTGATAACGCCGATTTCTTCGCCGTTTACTTTAACAGGAACGGAGAATTCTGCAGCTGTTGTTACCATGTAGATATTCTGGATGCCGTAGATTGGGTCCTGACCAGGAACAATTGTGCCCCATGCTGTTGTGCCTTCGTTGTCACCGATAACAACGCTAACGTCTGCAGGGCTTGTGTAGTAACGTACAAAACCATCAGTAGCTTCTACGAATACACCAACAACTGTGGAGATGTCGTATGCGCAAAGGTTTGTAAGTGTTGTTGCTGTGTATTTGTTGCCGTCAACTTCAGCTTCAGCAAATTTTGCGCTGATGGAATCGTATGTTGTGTTGCCGTCTGTAACATCCTGACCATCAACAAACATATAAAGTTCTGTGAGTGCTGTTGTGTCAAGGCTTGGTGTTTCGTTACCGGCTTCGGAAGAAGCAGGTGCGGAAGAACAGGCAACCATGGACATTGCAAGTGCAAATGTCATAACAAGTGCAAGTAATTTTTTCATTTTGGGTTTCCTCTTTCATATAATTTAAAAATGCTGTCTTTGAAAAAAGACAGCATTCAACCCCAGATAAACATATTGACCCCTTGTGGGCATTTTATCGTTATTAAATACGTTCTCTTTTCAAACACGGAAGGCAAGGTCATTTCTTCCCTTACCCATCGGCTGTACAATCATAACTTTCGCTTTAGACTGTGTAGCTCGAGTAACATAAATATGATATATTATCAGACTATAGTTTGTCAATGGTTTGTCAACCAAAACTATTATTTTTTGCAGATAAAACAAAGAAAAACACAATTTCTGTCCGAATTTATCGTTTCTATTTTGACAGTCGTTGTTTAAGTTCCTTGTTGTTTTCTATTATTTTTACCATCAGCAGACCGGCAACCATACAGCTTAAAAACTGTCCTGCCGCTACTGCAATGGCCTGTGCTGCAAACACTGCCGGGTTAAAACCGCCTGCAATCACCACACACAGTTCCCAGCCGATAACCACAGCATTGAACACAATTGGCGGTATGGCTGACAAAACAGGAAGATTTTTAAAACGTATATTTCGCAAAGCAAAACTTGTAAGTGCTGCCACAAAGGTTGCCGCTGTGCCAAAAATCATATCCAGCCCGCCAAGAATATTAGCCCCTGAAAAAAAGCCGATAAGATTTGTCATAAAGCAGCCAATGGTAACTCCCCATACATTATGTATACCAAACACCGGCAGCAAGGTCATTGCTTCACTTATCCTTATCTGTACAGGGCCGTAGGAAATTGCGGAAAGGCACACACTTAATACTGTGTAGATTGCGGCTATCATTGCCTGATTTGCCATATAATTTGTTTTTTTCATAAAATTACTCCTTTTGAATTTGTGCCAGGAGCTTTTTATGGACAAAATTAAAAGGTACGGTAAAAAGCTCAACCGTACCTGTGTTTTGTTCAGTTAAAAAGCTTTATGTACTGGCGGGAGAAAAGCTTGAAGGCTCCCGCAGGCTATTGTTTTGTAACAGATGTATATTACCACACACTTTTACAAAAATCAACAGACATTTTTATATTTTATTTACCAAGATACATTACACCTATACTGTGCGGACCAGCATTGATGGAAACCGCACTGCCGAGATAACAGACAAGTTTTGGCGGGTATCCCATTGCTTCTGTGCAGGCTGCAACAAGTTCATCCCCTGCTTCCTTATCAGCTGTATAACCAACCACATAGTCAGAAAAATCGCTGTTGCGTTCACGCATTTTTGCAACAATACCCGGAATAAGCAGCTTGTCGCCCCTTGCTTTGAGCAGAACTTCGGTTTTGCCGTGCTTCATAAGAATTACAGGTCTTAAGCCCATAAGTTCCCCTGCAAAAGCTGCAGCTGCAGAAATTCGGCCTGACTTTTTCATAAACTTAAGTGAATATGTGCCAAGGATAATTTCGGTCTTTTCAAAACGTTCTTCCAGATATTCAACAATTTGTGCTGCTGTTGCACCGTCATCAATCATTTTGTCTGCACACATAACAGGATAACCATAACCAACAGAATAGCTTCGGCTGTCAACGATTGTTATGTTCATATGGCTGTTTGGATTTTCGTCATAAAACATCTGGCGTGCCATAACCGCTGCATCGTGTGTTGCACTTGCACCTTTGTTGATGGAAACGTGAATTACATCGGTAACGCCATTCTGTGCCAGTTCACAGTATTTTTCAAAAAAGTCCACCATTGTGATATGGGCAGTTTTTGGAATATCCTCACATTTTTCCAGGACTTCATAAAATTCTTCCATAGTGTAATCAACACGTTCTTCACAGTCCTTGCCGTCGATGTTGATGTGGAAGTTCATAATGTCTACATTATTCAATTTTTCATTCAATGGTATATCGCAAGCTGAATCTGTTAAAATTCTGATTGTCAAACTTATCACTCCCAACTGTATTTTGTAAGATTGCCCTGAGTTTCAAAGCCTTCAAAGTCCCATTGTCTCAGGATTTCGTAAGTTGCAATTGCCACAGTGTTTGATAGATTAAGACTGCGTATATTGGAAAGCATCGGCATTCTGACACAGGTGTCGGGATTGTTGTATAAAATCTCCTCATCTATTCCCTTGTCTTCTCTGCCGAATACTATAAATACATTGTCACCGTATTCAACATCTGTATATCTGTGCCGTGCCTTTGTTGTAAAATAGTAGAATTTTCCATCAGGATTTTTGCTGAAGAAATCTTCGGTACTGTCATAATATGATACATTCAGTTTATCCCAATAGTCAAGCCCTGCCCTTTTAAGTTTTTTGTCTTCAATGACAAAACCCATAGGACCTACAAGATGCAAATGTGCTCCTGTTGCAGCACAGGTTCTGGCAATATTGCCTGTGTTCTGCGGTATCTGAGGCTGCAGCAGCACAATGTTAATTGTTTTCATATATATTTACCTAATCTATAAGATATCTCAAATTTTGTTCCAGTTCTACCCCATAACGTGTATCAGTGTTTTCGCCCTGCCAGGTATTTTTTACACAGAGTTCCACAAAGCGACAGGCTTTTTCAACTGAAACGGTAAGACTTTTGCCCTCCAGCAGATTTGCCGTCATTGTGGCACCAAACAAATCACCTGTTCCCGGGAAATGAACGGGAATATAATTGCAGTTTACAAACTCTGCTGCCGCATTGCCTTTTTGAGCTACACAGCATTTTACTGTGCCATCATCCAGCTTTGCTCCTGTTATAACCACAGAGCAATCATATTTATCTTTAAGCTGCAAAGCCATATCTGCAACCTGTTTTGCTGTAAAGACCGTCTGCGAGCATTCATTGTTCAGCAGAATATTGGCCTCGGTGGTATTTGGAACAATAATATCACTTTTGTAACAAAGCTGTGTTATTCCGTCAATAATATCACTGTCTATGGATGAATACAGTTTTCCGTTATCCGCCATAACAGGGTCACAGATTTTTATGGCATCTGCGGAATAATCAAAAGCATCTTTTATCAGCTTTGCCTGAGCCTTGTTTGCAATAAAACCGCTCAG
>JAGBFE010000216.1 GCA_018109965.1 Oscillospiraceae bacterium
ATATATTTCATAAACAGGAGAGCGTGGTCACGTTCTTCCTGTGCCTGTATCATATAGTAGTTTGCATAGCCGTCAAGGTCCAATTCGTCATAGTAGTTAGCCATATCAAGATAGAGATATGCGCTGTAAAGTTCTTTGTTTATCTGGTCATTAAGCAGTTCAGCAATTCTGTTATTCATATGTAATCCTCCTTATAGATTTTGAGCAGAGGGCAGGGGATAAAGCCTGCCACTCACTCAATACATTTTTAAGTAAAGGTCTGATAAACCTATGTCTGTTAAGTAAAGTTAAAGCAATTATTTGTTGCCGAAGTATCTTGCAAGAAGACCTTCGAATGCTTTGCCATGTCTTGCTTCGTCTCTTGCCATTTCATGCACTGTGTCATGGATAGCATCAAGGTTAAGTTCTTTAGCACGTTTTGCAAGGTCAAATTTGCCTGCTGTTGCGCCGTTTTCAGCTTCTACACGCATTTCAAGGTTTTTCTTTGTGCTGTCTGTTACAACTTCACCAAGAAGTTCTGCAAATTTGGAAGCGTGTTCTGCTTCTTCCCATGCAGCTTTTTCCCAGTAGAGGCCGATTTCAGGATAACCTTCACGATGAGCAACTCTTGCCATTGCAAGATACATACCAACTTCTGTGCATTCGCCTTCAAAGTTAGCTCTGAGGTCAGCAATGATATCTTCCGGTGCACCTGCAGCAACGCCTACAACGTGTTCTGCAGCCCACTGTCTCTGACCGGACTGTTCAATAAACTTTTCAGGACCAACTTTACATGTTGGGCAGAATGCTGGTGGGCAGTCGCCTTCGTGAACATAACCGCATACGGAACAAACAAATTTCTTTTTCATAATAAAATCCTCCAAAATTATTCAATCATTTTAATTTAAATTTTTAATTATCAGTTACTGCATTTGCAGTTTTTGCATTTACCATAGAATGTAAGATTGTGGTAATTTACTGAAAAACCGTAATCATCATCAATCTTGTTATACAAGGCTTTATCAGATTGTCTGGTTTCAATATCAATTACCGAACCGCAGCATTCACAGATAAAATGCGTGTGTGGCTTGGTTGTTGCATCATATCTTTTCTGACCGTCAACTGTTGCCACTGCAATAATATCTCCATTTTGTTCAAAAAGTGACAAATTGCGATATACTGTGCCAAGGCTTATGTCGGGATGTACAGGTTTTACCTGATTGTAAATCCATTCTGCGCTTGGATGACAGTCGGTACAGCGGATAACCTGCAAAATGGTGTCGCGCTTTTTGCTGTGTTTATGTACAGTATTCATTTTGTCACCTCCAAAACAATAATAAGAATTATTCTTGTTTTTAGTATATCATACTTTTTCAATTTGTAAAGAGTTTTTTTGAAAATTTTTAAAAAAATTTTAATTAGTAAAAGGAATATATAAACTTAAAAAATATATTGTATATAATAAAATAATATTTAATACATTATTTAATAAAGATATGTATAAAGGTAAAGAGTCTCTATAAATTATGATTTAAAATTATGGAAAATAAAAAACAATTTCTATCGTTATTTAATTAACTGGTTACAATTTGGTTAAAATTTGTCGATTCTTGCTGTTTTTTGTTTGTTTTGTACAAAAATTCAGATATAGTTGCTTGAATTGTTTGTAAAAAAGGTGTATAATTCAAACAAATCCTGGTACATGTTATGATTCAGGAAAAAACAATAGGAGGATAATTTTATGAAAAAATTATTGGCACTCGTACTTGCACTTGCAATGTCCATTTCTATGGTTGCATGCAGCAGCGCACCAGCAGGCGAAGGCGAAGGCGAAGCAGCAGGCACAGAAACAGTTGAAACTGTTAAAATGACAATGGGTACAGGCGGTACAACAGGTACTTACTATGCATTTGGCGGCGTTATTGCTAACGTTATCAACGGCAAAGATGTTGGTGTTGAAATCAACGTTCAGTCAACAGGTGCTTCCAAAGCAAACATCTATCTCGTTCACGACGGCGAAGCAGACCTTGCTATCGTACAGAATGACGTTATGGACTATGGTTACAACGGTACAGACCTTTTCGCAGCAGAAGGCAAAGCTGACGGTTTCCGTACAGTAGCAGCTCTCTATGCCGAAGTTTGTCAGGTTGTTTCCACAAGCGACATCACATCCATCGAAGACCTTAAAGGTAAAAGAGTTTCCGTTGGTGACGCTGGTTCAGGTGTTGAATTCAACGCTCGTCAGATCCTTGAAGCTTACGGTATGACATTTGAAGATATCGAAGTTAACAACCTCGGTTTCGGCGACTCTTCCGACGCTCTCAAAGACGGCAAAATCGATGCATTCTTCTGCACAGCTGGTGCTCCAACAACAGCTATCGTAGAACTTGCAACAACAAACGACATCAACCTCCTTGCAATTGATGATGCACACGCAAAAATCCTTGCAGACGCTTATCCTTACTATACAACATACCCAATCCCAGGCGGCTCCTACAAAGGCGTTGATGAAGATGTTCAGACAGTTGCTATCAAAGCTACATTGATCTGCTCACCAAATCTTTCCGAAGACACAGTTTACAACCTTACAAAAGCTATCTTCGACAACCAGGCAGAAATCGCTTCCGCACATGCAAAAGGTGCAGAACTCAGCCTTGAATATGCTGTAACAGGTGTTTCTGTTCCATTCCACCCAGGTGCAGAAAAATACTTTAAAGAAGTTGGCGCTATCTAATATACAACTTTGAAAAATAGGAAATTGAATTTCACGGCAGTGACTGCAATAATGATTTTCGTTATTGCAGTCATTGCAATATTTGGGATAAGAAGCGGAAATTATCTCGTATTAAGGAATGGAGATACGGATGAAGAATTTGCCCGCTTCCGTGTCAATGAAGGTGACGAATTTTCGGTTACATTCATACATTCCGTTAATCAGTATCCTCTCACAGATGTATACCAGATCAAAGATGGAAAAATATTTGTTATCCGCACAATATACAACAACTTTGGTGCAGGTGTACAGACTGAAATTGAGGAAGGGCAGACGTTGACAATCAACGAAAACGGAGAGATGGTTGTTTCCGGTTTTGATATGGAAATGCCATATCTTTCGTATATTGTAGGCACGGTTTCTGACCATACGCTTACAATTCATAATAAAGAAATCAGTTTAAGGGAAATCTGCGGCAGAAACAGCAAGGTCAGTTTTTCCTGTGAACATAGATATTTCTAAATTTTATTAAGGAGGACTTTTTATGGCAGAAAATATGCAAGTTAATACTGCTCCTGAAGAAGAAATTCTTACAGGTTCTGCAGAAGATGTTGAAGCCATAATGAAAAAATACGACAGAGAGTCCAACACAAGAATCTGGGAAGGTACACCAAAAGTTATTATTGGTTATCTTCTTGCTGCATTTGCAGTTCTGATGGTTTATATGAACCTTTTTGCAAACTGGGATGAACGTGTTAGACGTTCTTTGTTCGTAGGTATCGTTATTGTTCTTGTTTTCCTTATCTATCCGGCTAAAAAAGGTAGCGGTAAGGTTAACCACATGCCAATTGGTGACATCATTTTGATGGTACTGGGCAGTTGTTCGTTCTTTTATTTTGTTGTTAACTTTAAAGAAATCATCAGCCATGCAACACGTATCAGCAACGTAGAAATTATAGTTGGTGTTATTGGTATTCTGGTGCTTATGGAAGCTTGCCGACGTTCGGTAGGTATTCCTATTCTGGTGGTTGCATCGGCATTTATCGGCTATGCATTCTGGGCAGGTTTTGACCAGGGCAGAACATTTATGCAGGTTCTCAAAACTGTAGTTTATAACCTGTTCTACACAACAGGCGGTGTTATCGGTACACCAATCGGGGTTTGTTCCACATACATTGCACTGTTTATCCTGTTCGGTTCATTCCTGGAAGCAACAGGTATTTCAGAATTCTTTATTCAGCTTGCAAACTCCATTGCAGGTGCTTCCACAGGCGGCCCTGCTAAAGTAGCTGTTATCTCATCTGCTCTTTGCGGTATGGTTTCCGGTTCTTCTGTTGGTAACACAGTTACAACAGGTGCTGTTACAATCCCAATGATGAAAAAGACAGGTTACAAAGGTGAATTTGCAGGTGCTGTAGAAGCCGCTGCTTCTACAGGTGGTCAGATTATGCCTCCTATTATGGGTGCTGCAGCATTCCTTATGGCAGAAATGGTTGGCGTACAGTACAGCGAAATCGCTTTCCGTGCAATTTTCCCTGCACTTTTGTACTTCACAGGTATCTTTATCACAGTTCACCTTGAAGCAAAACGTCTTGGACTTAAAGGTATCTCCAAAGCAGATCTTCCAAAATTCTTCCCACTGTTTATCAGACAGGGTTATCTGCTTATTCCATTGATTGCTCTTGTAGTAATGGTTATGAAGGGCTACACAATGTCCCGTTCAGCTGTTTTTGCTACATTCCTTGCAATCGTAGTTACACTTCCTAATAAAGAACTCAGAATGAATCCAAAGAGATTTGTATCAGCTCTGGAAGCTGGCGGTAAATCCACACTTTCCGTTGCAGTATCCTGTGGTGTTGCAGGTATTATTGCAGGCGTTGTTACAATGACAGGTCTTGGTCAGATTCTCATTTCTGCAATCGTTGGTGTTGCAGGCAACAACGTATTTATCGCTTTGTTCCTCACAATGCTCACATGTATCGTTCTTGGTATGGGTGTTCCTACAACAGCTAACTATAACATCATGGCAACAACATGTGCACCTATCCTTGTAAATGGTATGGGCATCAATCCAATTGCTGCAAATATGTTTGTATTCTACTTTGGTATCGTAGCTGACATCACACCTCCGGTTGCTCTTGCAGCATATGCTGGTTCTGCTATTGCAAAATCCAACCCAATGAAAACAGCTCTCAATGCTACACGACTTGCAATTGCAGCGTTTATCGTGCCTTACATCTTTGCACTCAATCCTGCAATGCTGTTTATCGATGCAGGCGTACTTGATATCGTACTGATCATCGTTACATCCCTTGCCGGTCTGTTTGGTGTTGCAGGTGGTCTTGAAGGTTATATGATCTACAATATGAACATCATTCAGAGACTTATGGCAATTGCAGGTGGTTTGCTTATGCTTATCCCTGGTGCTGTAACAGACGTAATCGGTATTGCTCTTGTAGTTCTTTGCTGTGTATGGCAGCTTGCTATGAAGAAAAAAGCATCAAAAGCAACAGCTTAAAATTGTTTAAAATAAAAATCCTGTGTGAATTATCACACAGGATTTTTTATTGTTTATTTAATATTTTCCATTAAATAGTACATAGCAGAAACAGTATAGTTTTTACCGTTGTATTCAAACTTTATATCTTTTACTCCGCGGTTTACAGCGATAAGCACTTCCTTGTCGAGTTTGCGGTCAAAACGTGTGAATACAACACAATCATCTGTTGCAAACACAAAGTGTATACGTCCTTCGGCAAAAACATCGTGACTGTTGCGGAATTCTGCAATTTTCTTTACGTTTTTAAGGATATATTCATCCATAGCCCACCAGGTGAAATAGCCGCGGTTGAACGGGTCGCGATAGCCCTGCATGCCTATTTCGTCACCATAATAGATACAAGGCAAACCCGGCATTGCAAAAAGCAGGGCAAAGCCGCAAACGATAAGTTTTTGTGCTTTTATATATTTTTCAGCAGTCAAAAAACGTTTGCTCTGCCAGTATCTGTCGGTACTGTATGGGTTTTCACCGCATAAAGCAGTCATAGCACGGGGAGTGTCGTGGGTAGAAAGATTGTTCAGTGCCACATCCAATGCTTCTTTAGGATAATTTTCGCAGATAGTGAAAATCTCATCGCAGAAATCACCGCCATTGCCGTCTTTGAGAAAATTGAGTATAGACACACGGAACGGATAGTTCATTGTGGTATCAAGGCCGGTGCCAAGCAGATATCTTCTGCGTTTTCCGTAACTCCATTTGGTTGTAGCGTCTTCCCACACCTCACCAACAAGCAGCTTGTCTTCACCGTGAGCTTTAACAGCAACACGTATCTGGTCGATAAAGCTGTCGGGCAGTTCATCCGCAACGTCAAGACGGAAACCATCAGCACCCTGACTGAGCCAGTAATCAATAACACCACCCTTGCCGCAGATGAATTCAATGTAGGAAGGGTCTTTTTCGTTTACTTCCGGCAATGTATCAAAACCCCACCAGGCACGGTAGCCGCAAGGAAAACGTGGGGAAAATTCATACCATTTTCTGTAAGGACTGTCAGTGTGGTCAAAAGCCCCTTTGCTGTCATATC
>JAGBFE010000217.1 GCA_018109965.1 Oscillospiraceae bacterium
ATCAAGTGCTGTGTGCAGCTGTGCTGCTGTTTTTGCGGCGTCGTGTTCAATAATACCGCCTGCTGCAGCACGCTTTTGCAGTTTTTGTGCATACATAAGTGCAGGAAAACTTTTTGGCACTGCATCCAGTGTTTCGCTCACAGTTTTCTGGCCTTTTTCCTGCTGCTTTATTTCTTCCCATTTCTGCAGCACTCCGTCAACTGTTTTGTTGTCAAAGCCTGCAAAAATATGAGGATGACGCAACACAAGCTTTTGTGCGGTGCCGTCCACAACATCAGAAAAATCAAAAACCTTTTCTTCTGCTTCAAACTGCGCGTGGAGCAGAACCTGCATAAGCACATCCCCAAGTTCTTCCTGCATAAGCACCTTGTCGTCAAGGTCAATGGCTTCGATTGCTTCGTAGGTTTCTTCGATAAAGTTTTTGCGGATGGATTTGTGTGTCTGCACCTTATCCCACGGACAGCCGTTTTCCGGGTCACGCAGCATTTCGATAATCTTTACGAGGTCATTGATGTCATATCTTTCTTTAATCTGAAACTCCATTTTACATTCTCCTGTTTTAAATTATGATATCATAATACTCTTTTTTCAATCAGATATCAACCGTAAAACCCAACACAAACATCACAAGAATGTACGCTGTGCAAAAAACAACACCTCCAAACAGCAGCTGTAAAAACAGCGGCAGACAAAACAGAATTTTGTGTCTGAAAATGTTGAGTGCCAGCGCTGTAAGGGCCGATGCTGCCAGCGGCAAAGCAAAAATCCTGTAAAAATGAATTCTGACACCAAGTTTTGATATGTATATGGCACTCAGCACAAATATTATTGTATAAAAAACCGCAGTCGACATTGCCATGGCTCTGATATTCACCTGAGGCAGGCTGCAGCCTATGGCGCTGACTGTGCATTTTACGGCAGAAGCCACAACAAGTATTTTAAACACGGCTGCTGATTTTCCGTGGGCGTGAATGACAGAGTTATAAGCTGACACAAAACAGGCCAGCGGGCAAAAGGGAATTACCATTGCCAGCAGTTCTGCGCCTATCTGTGCCTGCCCCTGTTTAATACCAAACAGAAACATTATTATTTCGCTGCGGAAAAGAAAGATAAACGCAGCTGCGGGAACGCTGATAAAGGCCGTTATCCTGAACAGTTTTTCCGACTGTCTGTTAAGACCGGTTTTGTCTTTTAACCCCTGTGCTTTTGTCATTACAGGCAGGCAGGCGGTGCCCACCGATGCCAGCACTGCAGGAACAAGATTGAACACCGTGAGAGCCATACCCTGCCATATGCCAAACAGATACATGGAAATTTCATCTGCGCCCATAAATGACGCATCTTTAAAGCTGTTTACTATTTCTCCATATGGCAGATTTTTAATAAGCGGCAGGCACACAGCAGTATCAAAAAAATTGACAAGTGAAACAGTGAGGGCCGACGCCGCAATGGGCACCGACATTGACAGCAGCTGTATTGCAGATATTTCCGAACCTTTTTTATCCCCTGTATTTTTTACCCTG
>JAGBFE010000218.1 GCA_018109965.1 Oscillospiraceae bacterium
CCTGTAAAGGTCAGCGAAGACCTGTTCAATCTTATCGAGTTCAGTATTGACTGGTACTACAAAACCGACGGCAAGGTGAACATCGCCATGGGCAGTGTGCTGAAAATATGGCATGATGTGCGCAGCGCCGCTGAGTTCGGCACACCTGTGCTGCCTGAAATGTCAAAACTTGAAGCTGCAAACCAGCACACATCCATCGAAAGTATTGTTCTCGACAGAGAAAATATGACAGTGTATATTTCGGACCCCAAAACCAGTATCGACCTTGGCGCTGTGGCAAAAGGTTATGCAACCGAGCTTATTGCCAACAAGCTGGCCGAAACATATGACAGCTTTGCAATCTCTGCAGGCGGCAACGTAAAAGTTATCGGCGCACCAAAAGACGGCAGAACCCGCTGGGGCATAGGCATCCAGAACCCTGCTGTTGACGCAAACTACAATATGGTGGGCGGCAACCTTGACCTTGCATATGTTGCAAACGGGTCATCCCTTGTGTGTTCCGGCGGCTATCAGAGATTTTTTGTCCTTGACGGCAAAAGATATCACCATCTGATTGACCCTGAAACACTTTATCCAAAAAACACTTATCTTGGTGTTACTATTCTTTGTGACGACTCAGGCATTGCAGACGTGCTTTCCACCTCCATCTTTATGCTGGACGAACAGGAAGCGCTTGATTTTATCGATACCATACCTGATGCTGAATGCATTATCGTGCTCAATGACGGTACAGTTAAAAACACAAAAGGCTTTGAAAACTATCTTGAAAGCTTTGGTATAACCAGCAAAACCCCTTTGGAATAATCTGATACGGAGATTTTTGATATGACTGTAGGAACTTTTCTTATTGCAATAATTGCGGCTCTCGTTTTAATAATTGTTTTTGCATCCATTGCTCTTTTTGCAGGTGACAGCAACTTTTTTAAAAACAAACAGAACAAAAACAGCGCTGTGGCCGCTTTCAACCGCAGTGTACACCGTGCCGCAACCTTTAAAAACTTTGAGGTTATGGAAAACACAACCTTGGAATTTGAAGGCCAGAAATATTCCTTTGATGCCATACTTTTGTCCTCCTGGGGCACAATAGGCATAAAGGCAAGCTATGCAAAAGGCGACATTTACGGCGGTGTAAATGATGTGAACTGGCTGTGTGTGCCAAACACAACTGTCAGCAAAAAAGAATATTTTGAAAACCCTGTGAGAGAAATCAGCGGCAGTGTAAAGTTTTTCAAGGAGCTTTACAAATCCGAAAAAGTCAAGGGTGGCAGCAGCGACAGTTTTGTGGTGTTCCCATTTGGCAAAACCCAGCTTTACCTTGGCAAAAACACACCTGCATACAAGGTGGAGGATTTGCAGAAAGTGCTGTCCGAGCACAAGTATTCAGCCGACAACGGCGCTGATGTACAGGCAATGAAAACCGCACTTGAAAAGTACAGCGTAAAATAAATCAATACATAAAATAATCCCGTCAGGAAATCCTGACGGGATAGTTTTTTGTTGTTTCATTTTTACATTTTTATGGGTTTATGCTCACCTGCAATCCTGTTAAACATCATAACAATATGAGGCAGCATTGCTGTTATAACTACCGACCCTTTTACACCGTGCATAAAAAGCTGTGCATAGTATCTTCCGTATGCCTCAAAACCGAGAAAATTCTGTGCGCTCACTCCCAGATAAACCGCAAATGCCAGCATAACCCCCGCAGCACAAAGTTTCCGGCTCAATCCTTTTGAAAAAATCAGAGCTGCAGCAACTCCAAATATCGCAACCGCTATAAAATACACAAGTGTGTATCTTTCAATATTGCCAATAACTCTTACCGCATTTGGTTTATCGAGATAAAAAGTATAAAGATACTGTTCCTCTGAAACAATATATTCTTCGATAAAAGCAAAAAACAGTCTGTGTGCAACACTCATAACTGCACCTGCTGCAAAAACCGCAACAGTATTTCGGGTAAAATAATTGCTCTTTTTTGACATCAGCATATTAGCGGTTACAACAGCAAAAAGCAACAGCAGCAACAGCATCCAGCCATAACCTGTGCCGCCGTACAATATACGGCTGTCGTTTAATGCTATAACATTTGTCCCCAGCACAAAGTCAATCAGTGATACACTGCCCTTTGTCTGCATCCCCCAAAATACAAGTATAAGCACATTGCTCGCTGCCATAAATGCAGAAACCGCCCCTGCTCCTCCAGTATAACGCACATTCATTCCTTCAAGCATAACTGTTTTTGCGTGTATATGCATATGGAACACAGCAAACACCGCTACCGATACAACAGCACATATAATATCCTGAAAATCCCACCAGAGGAACCCGTATAAAACTGTTTCCACCAGCCCTGTAATAAGCACCATAAAAAGTATGCAGGTGCACACAGTATACTCTGTGTTTATTTTACTGTGCATTATTCTTGCCGCATTGGACAGGGTCTGTGCCTTTTCGGCAAAGTTTTCTTCCGTTGCACATTCCGCAGATGTTTTTTGCGGAATATCTGCTTCGTCAGAAGGATTGTATGTTCCCTTTACTCTTTCACTGCCTGTCATCAGATATTCAATGGAAATCTCAAGCACCTGTGCAATTTGGGGTACAAGAGTTACATCGGGCAAACTTTCACACCGTTCCCATTTGGAAACCGCCTTATCGGAAACCCCAAGTTTTTGTGCCAGTTCTTTTTGTGTAAACCCCAGTTTTTTGCGGTATTTTTTTATTATAAACCCCATCTGGTATATATTTTCCATAGGCGGCTCTCCTTTGTCAGTTTTGTTGACTTTATATTATCACACCTGCGCCGTTGCAGCTACCTACCCGCTGTTACCTACACTCAACTGCCGGTAGAATTTGCGGTTAAATACTAAAAAACGGTCTTAGCATATTTTTAAGTCAACAATGTCAGTAATAACACCTTGCGCCGTGACATTCCGCTATTGTAACCGCAAGTGCCAGGTCAATATAAGCATTTTTGAGATTAACTGTTTTTATATCAATGCCGTTGAAGGTGTTGTCCCTTATGTC
>JAGBFE010000219.1 GCA_018109965.1 Oscillospiraceae bacterium
ATGAAGGACAAGGTTTGTGCTTTTGCGGGCAACTCGGGCGTAGGTAAATCAACACTGCTCAACAGATTGTTCCCTGATTTGCAGCTGGAAACAAATGCAATCAGCCAAAAGCTTGGCCGTGGCAAGCACACAACCCGTCAGGTGGAAATTTTTGATATGGGTGACTATATGGTGGCCGATACCCCTGGTTTTTCATCCATTGAACTTGACAGGGACAACTTTATTTCCAAATATGACCTTCCGCACGCATTTATTGAATTCAGAGACCATCTTGACGACTGCAAATTTGCTGACTGCAGTCATACATCTGAAATCGGATGCAGCGTAAAAGCGGCGGTGGAAGCAGGCGAAATATCGCAGTCACGCTATGACAGCTATGTTGCTTTGTACGAAAAACAAAAACAGGTTAAAGACTGGGAGCTTAAATAATGAAAAGATGTATTGTTATAGGCAGTATGCCAGTTAATTTTGACCTTAAAAGCATTGTAACTCCCGATGATTTTATATTTTGTGCAGACGGCGGTTACCTGCAGGCACAAAAACAGGGCATAGAACCCGATGTTATAGTAGGGGATTTTGACTCTGCACCACAGCCGCAGAACTGTACCGCAAAAATCGAAAAACTGCCCGTTATAAAAGACGATACCGACACTTATCATATTGCACGGCAGGTGATAAAAGACGGTTTCACCCACGCAGTATTCTGTGGTGTTACAGGCGGCAGACCTGACCACACCTTTGCAAATATACAGATGCTCAAATTTCTGGCGCAAAATGGTGTGAATGCACAGATAATAGATAAAAACAGCTGCTACACTGTTATAAAAGACGGTAAGATTGAACTTCCTGCAAAAGATAACTGCTATTTCTCGGTTTTCTCACTTGATGAAAAATGTACGGGAGTGAGCGAAACAGGTGGTTTTTATGAAATTGAAAATGCGGAACTGACCAATGATTATCCGATTGGCGTCAGCAACGAATTCATCGGCAAACCTGTTACAATTTCGGTTAAAAAAGGCAGTCTGCTTATAATCACAACAGGAAAGGATTGATACTATGATTAAAATCAAATGGCTTGGACATGCATGCTACAAAATTTATTTTGATGATATCCAGTGTGTTATCGACCCTTTTGAAAAAGGCTATGTACCGGGCTATCGTGATATCAGCACAAGCGCAGATATTATCCTTGCAAGCCATAATCACAATGACCATTGCGGTTTAAATGAAGTGCAGCAGCTTTTGCGTATGGTGCACGGCGTAACAGTTACAAAGGTTGATACCTTCCACGATGATAAAAACGGTGCACTTCGGGGTAAAAATATTGTTCATGTACTTGAATACAATGGTATAAAAGTGGCTCATTTCGGTGATATCGGTCATATTCTTACAGAAGAACAGTTACAGCAGATTGGCAATGTTGATGTTGCAATCGTGCCAATCGGCGGAACATACACAGTCCGTGCGCCCGAAGCAAAAACTATATGTGAACAGGTAAATGCAAAAGTAATTATCCCAATGCATTACCGCACAGGCGGACAGGGGTTTGATGTGCTGGAAACTACCGAAGAATTTGAAAATCTTTTTGACAATGTAAAACACTATGACAGTGATGAATATGTTGTACCTGAAGAAAGTGTTTCTGAAGTTGCAATACTCACATATAAATAAATGAGGTATATTATGACAAATGCTGAAATTTTAAAAAAAGTTGACCACACTTTACTCAAAGCAGATGCAACAAAAGCTGATATTCTGCGCATCTGTAACGAAGCAATGGAAAACAACACTGCTTCCATCTGCATCAATCCATCTTACATTGAATATGCTGTGAGCATACTGGGGGACAAAATACCTGTGTGTACAGTTATCGGTTTCCCTTTGGGCGCAATGACAACTGCCGCAAAGGTGTTTGAAGCAAAGGACGCAATTGCCAAAGGCGCAAAGGAAGTTGATATGGTTATCAATATCAGCAAGGCTAAAGACGGCGATTTTGAATATATCGAAGACGAAATCCGTCAGATAAAAGCAGCAGTAGGGGATAACATACTTAAAGTAATTATCGAAACCTGCCTGCTGACAGATGATGAAAAAATTGCCCTCTGCAAAGCTGTTACAAACGCAGGTGCAGATTATATCAAAACATCAACAGGCTTTTCCACAGGCGGTGCAACCTTCCACGATATCGAATTGTTTGCAAAATACACCGAAGGCAAATGCAAAATCAAAGCTGCAGGCGGCATAAGAACAAGAGAAGATATGGAAAAATTTATTGCTCTGGGCGCTGACAGACTTGGCACATCCTCTGCAATCAAAATTCTCAACAGCGAAAAAACTGAAAACAGTTATTAAAGCAAAAATATACCCACCAAATCACTTTAAAGTGTTGGTGGGTATTTGTTTTATAGTTGTGATATAAAGGGGATATTTTTGTGATGATGGAATATATTGTTATTTCACAAAATCAAATTCGTGTTTGTCTTCCATAGAAAGTACAAATGCCTGCAAAAGCTTGTAGGAGTTTTCGAGGTCTTCAAGGTCAATCACTTCAAGTGCAGTGTGTGCATTGCGGGATGGTATGGAAATGCTGCCTGTAGGCACACCTCCGTGCCCCTGATGCAGTTCTCCTGCGTCGGTGCCTATGCCAGTGAATATTTCAATTTGATAAGGAATATTGTTTTCCTTTGCAACCTGCTGCAGTTTGCGGCGTACAGCTACACTTGCCATAAGGCTGAAATCCATCGCTTTGATACCTGGGCCTTTGCCAAGGCACAAAGTCTGGTCCATCATACTTTCAAAGGTGTCAGTTGCGGCAGTTGTGTCAATTGAAAGTGCAACATCAGCTTTGATAGCATGTGCAGCAGTGCGTGCACCACGCAGACCAACCTCTTCCTGTACTGAAAATACAGCATAGAATGTGCCTTTCATTTTGGAAAAATCGGTTTCTTCAATCAGTTTTACCAGCACGGCACAGCCTGCTTTGTCATCAAAACCGTGTCCCATTGCACGGTTGTTTCCAAATTCTTTATAGTCACTGCCCCAGACGATTGCGTCACCAACCTCAATGTCCATAGCTTCTGCTGACGCTTTGTCCTTTGCACCAACATCAATATAAAGCTCATAATGGCTTCTTACGTGGTCAACTTTGTCAAATTTCATCATATGGCAGGACAAAAAGCCAATAAGCCCGGGTACTTTGCCATTGCGGGTACAGATGTCAACAGTTTCGATTGGCAGTACACGGTTGTCATGACCGCCAACTTTTTCAAAACGGATAAGGCCGTTAGGTTCGATTTTTTTAACAATAAAGCCAACCTCATCGGTGTGGGCACTTGTAACAAGTACAGGACCTGGAGCACCGCCGTCCATACGCACAATCAGATTGCCAAGACCGTCAATTTCCCAGTGGTCAGCCTTGTCTTTAAGTCTGTCGCGCAGATAGCGTATAACATCATATTCAAATCCGCAGGCGGATGGTATTTCTGTCAGCTGTTTCAAAATATTATTCATAATCCCAAGCTCCTTTTATTATTTGATTTTACACAATTATACTACTTTGATTTTACAGTTTCAATGTGCAGATCAGCATTAAATAAATATTGCTGCAAACAAAATACCTGTTCTGAAAAGAACAGGTGTGTTTTTTGTATGCAAAAAATCCCCTTGCTGATAATAAGCAAGGGGATAGTTGGTTAATAATATCAGATGTTAAATACAATAATATGCTTTATCACAGGTCGATATTGATATCCTGTCTTTCAATATTGTGTTTTTCAACATAGCCTGTGAGCATAAGTGTCAAAGCACCGTCACCTGTAACGTTACATGCTGTACCAAAGGAGTCCTGAATTGCAAAGATAGCAAGCATAAGTGCTGTACCGTCACCGCCAAAGCCAAGCACACCCATGATAAGACCAAGGGAAGCCATAACTGTACCGCCAGGAACACCAGGAGCACCGATTGCAAATACTGCAAGCAAAATGCAGAAGATAATCATTGTGCCAAATTCAGGCAGTTTGCCGTAAAGCACCTGGGAAACAATCATAACAAAGAATGTTTCGGTAAGCACAGAGCCGCAAAGGTGGATGTTTGCAAAAAGAGGAATACCAAAGTCAACCATATCTTCACGCAATACACTGGATTTTCTTGCACAGCGCAGTGCAACAGCAAGTGTTGCAGCGGAGGACATTGTGCCAACAGCAGTGATATATGCAGGACCATAGTGTTTTACAACTTCGATAGGATTTTTGCCGGAATATGCACCTGCAACGCCATAAAGCACTGCCATCCAGATAAAATGACCAACCATAACAATCAGCACAGCACCAACAAAGATTGGCAGCTGTTTTGTGATTGTGCCGTCATATGCAAGGCCTGTGAATGTAAAGCAGATAAAGATTGGCAAAATTGGAATTACAACTCTGGAAACAATTGCCAGCACCATATTCTGGAATTCAGCAAGCAGATTTGTAAATGTTTTTGCTTTTGTCCATACAGCAGCAAGGCCGATAAGGATGGAAAGTGCCAAAGCACTCATAACATTCATAATCTGTGGGATTGCAAGGCCAAAAATGTCAGCAGGCAGTTCTTTCAAAGTTTCAGCCTGACTTGCAATTGGCATAACAGGGATAATAGCATAACCTGCAGCCATTGATACAAATGCAGCCAGAACGGAAGATACATATGCAAGCAAAAGTGCAACGCCAAGCATTTTTGTTGCGTTGTTGCCCAGCTTTGTGATGGACGGAGCAATAAAGCCGATAACAATAAGAGGAACAACAAACTGGATAACTTGACCTAAAATGTTTTTAACAGGAACAATAACCTTCATAAGTCCTTCAGGGGCAACCAAACCCAAAAGGATACCTACAACAATGCCGATCAAAAGTTTTGCCGGCAAACTGGACATAAGTTTTTTCATACAAAAAACTCCCTTCATAAAATATACTTTTTAAAGTATATGAATTGGCAACAACAAAATATTAGTGGCCAATCATAATCTTGATTATTTCCTCGTTGGTTTCTTTCATGCCAAGTTTTGCCATGCGGCCAACATTGAGGATTGTCTGTTCTGCAGTTTCGGCAACAATACCGTCTTCAGGCTGCAGGTCCTGACCGTTTTTATGAAGATGATAACCGAGAATTGCTGCTTCAACAGCATTTGCAATTTTTGTTGCACAGCTTGCTTTTGCACCGTCACAAACCATACCGCCTGTTGTGGCAATTGCATTTACAACAGTGTGGGATATACCGTCAAGGTCTTCGCCCAGCAGCCATGCAATGCCTGCGCCTGCACCTGCACCTGCACTTACTGCACCACAGAATGCGGATAAACGGCCAATTGAGGTTTTCTGATGGATTGTAACAAGGTTTGCAAGCACCAAAGCTCTGTACAATGTTTCTTTATCAACACCAAGTTCTTTTGCATATACAATAACTGGCATGCTTGTTGTGATGCCCTGATTGCCACTGCCGCTGTTGATAACAACAGGCATTTCGCAGCCGTTCATTCTTGCGTCAGAACCTGCTGCTGCAGCTGCTTTTGCACGTGTTTCAACATTATCGCCATAAACTTTAAGCAATGTGCTGCCTACATTGGAGCCCCAGTCACCCTTAAAACCTTCGTCAGAAATTGCTGTGTTGTATTCAATCTGTCTTGTGATAACAGCATCAACATCAGCAATATCAACAGTCTGTGCAAAATCAAGAATATCAGCAAGGTTGAGAACAGAATGGTCTGTCAGACCGCTTTCTTCTTCACCTTCAAGGGAAACACTGTACAGCACTTCGCCGTCTTTTTCGATAAGTACAATATTTGTATGATAGTTTGCAATTCTCACTTTGGCATAATGTTCGCCGCTGTAAACGGTAACAACGATATCAAAGGTCATACCATTGAGAAAATGGTGAACCTCGATAGGAACTTCTGCCATAAATGTTCTCATAGCAGCAATCTGTTCTTCTGTTACTTCAGAGATAACTTCCAGCATTTTTTCAGATTTGCCTGCAACAATACCTGCAGTTGCAGCGGCAGGGATACCTTTTAAACCTGCTGTGTTAGGAACGATTACGCTTTTAACATTTTTTATAATACTTCCGCTAGCGCCAATTACAACGCGTTCAGGCATACAGCCAAGCAACTCTCTTGCTTTGGCAGCGCAAAACGCCAATGCAATTGGCTCGGTACAGCCCATAGCGGGAACTAATTCTTCTTTTAAAATCTGTACGTATGATGAATATCTCACGTCATTTTTTGTCATGATGAATATTCTCCTTTCCTTTAAAATACATATATCTATATTAGCCTACAAGGCGCAAAAAGTAAACTGTTTTTATAAAAATTGTTAAAGATATAAAAAAATGAAAATCAGGGATAATCAATTTGGCAAAACATATAAAACATTTTATCTTGTATTATCTTAATTTGAATACCCACATATCAACTACACCCAATACTTCACGGATAAGCGCAGGTACAAACACAAACAAATCAGTTTTGGTGCTCAGTGCATGGGCGTTTTCAAAACCACAGTGTTCAGCATAGGTTTTTGCACGGTAAATGTGGAATGAGTTGGTCACAAACACAATGCTGTCGTATTTTATACCTTTTTGGTCAAGTATTTCTTTTGAAAAACGATAATTTTCCTGTGTGGACTGTGATTTATCTTCAACAACAATCTTTTCATCGGGAATGCCTTTTTCAAGCAGATAGTTTCGCATTACTGCTGCCTCGGTTGTATCTTTCTGGCGGGATAGCCCCCCTGCCGCAACAATGTAAATATCGCTGTTGGTCTGATAGTATTCTATGGCAGCATCAAGTCTGTTCTGCAGTGTCACATTGGGCCTTCCGTTTTTTACACCGCTGCCAAGTACAATCACAACGTCTTCATTGTAATCAACATTTGTATGGCTGTATGACAAAATAAGCCCCATACAGCCAATGTAAATTACAATACCTGCAATTACAATATATCTCAGCCACAGCAAAGCACCGCTGGCGGTAAAAGCCAGTATTTCTTTGTGAAATTTGGCAAATACTGCACAGCATATGCTTAATCCGTAAATGATAAACAAACCTACCGAAACATTGCCCCTTACAGATAAAACAATACCGTCAATTAAAAACAATGCGGACAATATATAAAAAACAAGTGACATAACAAAACTCCGAAAATATGTATTAAGTTATAAATTATTACAATAAGTGTATAATTTGTAAACAATTTGATAATTGCTTGACTATTATATTAAATATGTTAATATGAGATAGAAAACACTGTACTATTTAAAATAATACAGTTGTTTTGCGGTTATTTACATTATAGCATATATTATATACTTTTATATACAGTCAATTTGTTTTATATATCAAAACAGAGGGAAAAATGATTAAAGTACAAAATTTGCGAAAGGTTTATAAAGTTGGGTCCGAAAAGGTGGTTGCACTTGACAACATAAACCTTGAGATAGAAAAAGGCGAATTCTGCTGTATTGTCGGTACATCGGGCAGCGGTAAGTCAACACTGCTCAACCAGCTTGCAGGGCTGGAAAAACCTACCAAAGGTACAGTGACAATAAACGGCGAAAATGTTTCAAAAATGAACGAAAAACAGCTTGCGGTGTTCCGACAGAACAATATAGGTTTTATTTTTCAGTCCTACAATCTTCTGCCTACACTGACTGCGGTGGAAAACGTTGCATTTCCGCTGATATTCAAAGGTGTAGATAAAAAAGTCAGAGAAAAAAAGGCCAGAGCAATTCTCAAAGAAATGCAGATGGGCGAAAGGATGAACCACAAACCTACCGAGCTTTCGGGTGGTCAGCAGCAGCGCGTAGGTATAGCAAGAGCCTTTGTGGGCAAACCTTCGGTTATTTTTGCCGATGAACCTACAGGCAATCTGGACTCAAAAACCACCGAGCAGGTTATGGATATGCTCATAGATATTTCAGAAAAAAACAACATTACTTTTGTAATGGTAACTCATGACCCTGAGCTTGCAAAAAAAAGCAAAGAGAGTTATTACAATAGTTGATGGAAATATAATTCACGATACAAAAAACGACAGCGAAGGTGATAAAAATGAAAAACAATAAAAAATTAGTCAAAATAGTGTGCATTGTACTTGCAGCTGCAATGGTGCTTACATGTTTTATTCCTGCATTCAGTATGCTTGCATATGCAGCAGAAACAACTGAAAGTGAAGAAGCTTTTATCGTAAACTTTACAGTGAAAAACGGTCAGTTTAAAGAAAATGAAAAAACAGACGTTGAAGTTGTAATTTCAGACAAACGCCTCAAATTCGGTACAGATGGTATTCAGGCAGCAGCAGATAAAATCAATGTAACACTTGCCCAGGGGGCATTTACTTCAGGTGAAATCACCGAAACTGTTCACAGTGATGATGCAGCAATGAGTTATACAATTCTGTTTAAAGATGTAATGTATGATTACAGCGGCAACACTGCATTTGCTTTTGATGTTACATATCTTGATGAAACAGGAGCACCTGTTTCTGTTCCATTGCAGACATTCAGCTATAATGTCACACAGATTGCACCAAAAGCCACACCGGAACCAACACCAACCCCAACTCCTACACCAACCCCAACTCCTGTACCACAGGCATTTGAAATTGACACAACAAAATCAGCTTTTATTCAGAACTATGTTGTGGTTGATATGGCGGGTAACGAGGTTACACAGATAAATCCGGGGCAGACAGTTAAACTCGCATTCAGTATTGTAGACAACCGTGTTACATATCTTTCAAACCCACCACAGTATATCCGTGCAAGAATGGCACAGGGGGCATTTATTAACAATGATGTAAATGATGTTTCCTATCAGGTGAGAGATGTGGGAACAGAAAACGGACGCAAAATTCTCGGTTATGCCGTTGTATTCAACAATGTAACATATCAGGGCGGCACACCTGATGTATCCTTTGATGTAAGTTATATAAATAGAGCAAACGGACAGGAAATTCCGCTTTCAGTGCCATATACACTTTTGACACAGAACATTTCACAGGCAGTTGATGATATTCCTGAACCAAAGGTTGTACTCAACAGTGCAAACTATGGCGGTGCAGCATATATCGGCAAAAACTTTACACTTTCAACAACAGCAACCAATACATCAGAATATGTTGGCCTCGAAAATGTATCAGTGAGGGTAGAACTTCCAAGCGGTATCACAATGGCATCAGGCAACAGTCAGGCACTTATCGGTGAAGTTGCAAAAAACGGCACAATCAGCCACAACTTTGAACTTGTTGTTACAGGGGTGGAAAACACAGTTACAAGTCTGCCTGTAAACATTGTGTACGATTTTGAAGCATACGTAAAAGGCGAACGCAAGTCCTATTCAACACAGCAGACTGTTGCAATCAATATCGAACAGGAAACAAAGTTCGAAATTTCCCGACTTGATTATATGGAAGCTGTAACAGCAGGTGAAGAAGCATACATCACAGCTTATCTTATCAACAAGGGCAAAACTTCGGTTAACAACGTAACTGCCGAAATCCAGTGCGATATGGTGGACGGTCCGCAGACAACTTTTGTGGGCAATGTTATGCCGGGCAGCGAAGGTACAGCAGATATTTATTTTGTTGTAAACGAGATGGGCACAGCAAGCGGCAAGCTTATCATCACATATGAAGACAACAAAGGCAGACAGAGCACTTTGGAAAAGGAATTTTCATTTGAAGTAATGGAACCTTATGTATGGGATGAACCTGTATTCAATGAACCTGTAGTTGAAGAACCGCAGGGTGTCAAAGCACCTGTTATCATTGCTGTAGTGGCAGTGATTGCAGTTGCAGGTGCAGCAGCATTTATTATCAGAAAAAAACGCAAAGCAAAAAAATTAACTGAGGACGAAGATGAAGATATCTGATTTATTAAAACTTTCAACAGATAATCTTAAACGTCGAAAGGGCAGAACAATCCTAACAGTTTTAGGCGTAATCATCGGCACCTGTTCCATTGTTATGATGATGTCCATTGGTGAAGCTATCAACAAAAGCAATGAAGATATGATCAACAATATGGGTGATCTGACTCAGATTACCGTATACAACTACAGCGGCAACCCTGAACAGGAGCCTATTACTGATGATGTCATAGCACAGTTTCAGGCTATGGAGGGTGTCAAAATTGCCACACCGATTTACCAGTCACAATACCTCAACAACATAGTGGTAAAAGGCGGCAATAGCGGCAAATATGAGTGGAACGGCTGGGTTGGTGACAGTGTTGTAGGTATGTACCGCGAAGCAATGCCGGAGTACGGCTATGAACTTCTTGACGGCAGATATGTCGACAGCAAGGACAAGGCGTTCACCGTTATTGCAGGTGAATTTGCAGCCTATGAATTTGTCAACCCAAAACGTCAGTGGCCTCATAACCGTGTGGATGCATACCCTGATGAAAACGGTGTTATTGCAGACCCGTTTGTTGATATTTATAAAGATAAGCTTGTTATGCAGGCGGTATCTTACGAACAAGACGGCAAGACTGTTGAAAAAAATATCAAGGTTGTCGGTACAGTAAAGGAAGACTGGAACAAAGGCTACGAAACCTACGGCGGTTTTATAATGGATATGGAAGACCTTATAGAACTGGAAGAAGAATACATTAAAGCCAACAAAATACGTGTAAACAATAAAAACAAGGCAAGAGAATATTCCCGTGCAGTAGTAAAAGTTACAGATGTCAAAAAGGTCGAAGGCGTTATTGCTGCTATAGAAGATATGGGTTACAATACCTCATCACCAACCGACTGGCTGGATGACCTTGAACAGCAGTCACGTACAATTCAGCTTATTCTGGGCGGTCTTGGCAGTATAGCAATGCTTGTTGCATCAATCAGTATTGCCAATACAATGACTATGGCAATTTATGAACGGCGCAGAGAAATCGGCATTATGAAGGTGCTGGGCTGCGAAGTTGGCCATATCCGCGCAATGTTTCTTACCGAATCCGCAGGCATAGGCTTTTTTGGCGGCGTTGTGGGGCTTGTCATCTGTTATGGATTGTCATTCCTTCTTAACTATATTGCAACCTATGCACTTGGCGGCGGATATTATGTTGACGGTGTTTTGCAGAAAACATATATTTCCATTATTCCGCTGTGGCTGGCTGTTTTCGGGGTTGGCTTCTCAACCCTTGTGGGTATCGTATCGGGATATATCCCAGCCAATAAAGCGGTAAAAATCAGTGCACTCACTGCAATCAAAAACGAATAAGATTATATAAAAAACACCTGTGTGAGCAGGTGTTTTTTGCACTGACAGGCTAATCTGTTAATATTATATTTACGAAATTCAATAAATTATTTATCATTTTGGTGGTAATATACTGTTATCACTGAATGGAGTATATGATGAAGAAAAAAGGTTTACTTTTATTTTTAATAGCATTTGTGTCACTGTCAGCAGTACTTTATGTTACAGTCGGTCTGTTTGGCTTTGGCAGACAGTATATAGACAAAAACAACAAGATCACAGCAGCAGTGACAGATTTAAACACTGTTTTTTCACCGCAGGACAGCAAAGAGATTTTTGATGTAAAAATTGGCGAAGTGATTGATTATTTTGCTGACAATGGTATCAACACAGCAATAATTCCGTTTAACGAAGGAATGTTTTCGGTAGGAGATATTGGTGCGTTTTCCTACACTTTTTCAGATGCGGAATTTACAGATAAATCTGACATTCTAAAAACAATAAAAAAGCCGCTAGGAAAAGCAAAAATACAGATTATTCTTGAGATTGACTGTTCACAGCTGACAACAGAGCAGCTGCAGCAGACAGTTACAGAGATAAACAAAAAATATGCATTTGCAGGAGTGCTGCTTAAAAACTACACACAGGACTATTCGTTTTTACAGACCCTTAAAATGAGCATCAACAGATACTGGAAAAACTATTATTTTGGTATCAGGCTGGACAACATGGAAACTGCACAGCAGATACAGGGCTTTGGCGCAGTTGATTTTTATATTTTTGATGATATAAGTGAAACCGAATACCGCAGTGCAAAAAAAGGCGATTTTGCAGGAGAAACTATACTGCTGGATTATAATTCTCCAAATTTTCTCAGCGAATTGTTTGTTCTGGGCAATTTCAGCGGATATGACGGGGTTGTGCTTTGTGAATATACCACTCCATCGGCAGATTTAAGTTTGTATCACAGCATTATGGATACTTCAGTGCAGCTGCAAAAATTTGATTTTTCAGTAAACAATGTTTTTAATATCATATATCCGTCAAAGAATATCGACACCTATTACAAAACAATATTTATCACAGGTACAGCAAATCCTGCACAGCCTGTATTTGTAAACGGCAATGAAGTTGTACCTGCACAGGACGGTACATTCGGCTGTTATATTGAACTTTCCGAAGGTGAAAATCTGATAGAGGTACAGCAGGCAGATAATTATATTTCCCGCATTGTCAATAAAAAAAGCTACAGCTATACAGGTTCTTCAATCGCAAGCAAAAAGAAAAGCGATGATACAAAAAAGGCAAAAAAAGGCCAGATTGTTCAGACAACAGGGGCCCTCACAAGTGTGCTTGTTGTGCCGGATGACGACAGCCGTATTATAGACGGAGTACAGCAGGGAGTACAGATGGTGGTACAAAAATCTGTTAAAACCGAGCGTGACGGCAAATACACCTGGGCATATCAGCTTTCCAACGGTGCGTATGTACTTGCCAAAAATGTGGAATGGGTTGATAAAGATGAGTACATCAAAAGCACTCTTGGCGATATTTATATTGAAAAACTGGAAAACGGTGATGAGTATCTCAATCTCCGCATGACAGACAAAGCTGCTATTGTTTCATATTTTGATGAAAGTAAAGTAGTATTTGAAATAATGG
>JAGBFE010000220.1 GCA_018109965.1 Oscillospiraceae bacterium
AAAATAAGTATAATATTGTAGGATATGAATTTATTGATTAAAATAATAGTGAAGAAAAAACGGAAGAGTATTCTTCCGTTTTTTGTTTGCCAACACCAAAAACACATCAGGTCAGCTATAAGGCAACCGCACAGAAAAGCCACAACTATACCGAGCCAAAGGCGAAAACAAATCAGCACAGTAGTTAAAGATTTTCTGGATTTTGTTTGTGAGAAGCTGAATAAACGTTAACATATCTGCAAATACTATCTGCAGAAAATACTGCAGAAAGGATTTGAAAACTATGGAAATCAACCGTGGTGAAGTTTATTATGCCGATTTAAGCCCCGTTATCGGCTGCGAACAGGGTGGCACACGGCCCGTTGTGATAGTGCAGAACAATGTTGGCAACCGCCATTCCCCCACTGTTATTGCAGCAGCAATTACTTCAAAACAGGACAAAACCAGCTTGCCTACACACATCTCTGTCAAAGGCGAAAGCTGCGGTCTTGCCAAAGACAGTGTGGTGCTTCTGGAGCAGATACGCACCATAGACAAACAGCGCCTGCGTGAAAAAACAGGCAGGTTGTCAAATGAAGACATCATAAGACTTAATAATGCATTGAATATCAGCTTTGGCCTCAACGAATAGTTACTTAACATATTTTACACAGCAAAACAGCGGACTTTGCGGCAAAACCGCATAAGCCGCTGTTTCGTTTTTACTGATGAGTCAAATGCAAAATATATTGTACAAAATCTACCTCATTTGTTGACAATACAAACGCAAAAAGAGTATATTTAAAGCATATATAATTACCTTTTAAACAAGGATGTGAACTATTATGGAAAACAGAGTATCAAAAGGTCTTGTTGACTTTTTAAATAACAGCCACAGCCATTTTCACGCTGTGGAAAATGTAAAAAAGCAGCTTGTGGAAAACGGATTTGACGAAATCTGCGAAGGCGAAAAATGGACGCTTGAAAAAGGCGGAAAATATTTTGTAACCCGCAATGATTCTTCTCTTATCGCTTTTAAAGTTCCGCAGAATGACTACGTCGGCTTCAACATTGTGGCAAGCCACAGCGACTCTCCTTGCTTTAAAATCAAGGAAAAAGGCGAAATGGTGCAGGGCGAATATGTTTCCCTCAACACCGAACGTTACGGCGGTATGATTATGTCCACCTGGCTGGACCGTCCTCTGTCCGTTGCAGGCAGGGTAATGGTTAAAACCGAAAACGGCTTTGAATCAAAGCTGGTGGATATAGACAAAAACCTGCTTATCATCCCAAACCTTGCAATCCATATGGACCGCACAGCAAACGACGGCAAAAAGTTCAATCCGCAAAGCGATATGCTGCCGCTTTTTGGTGATTTAAGCCGTAAAGGTCAGTTTGACGGGGTGATTGCCGATGCAGCGGGTGTTGCAAAGGAAGATATCATCGCAAAAGATTTGTACCTGTACAACCGCGACAAAGCCTGTTTTATGGGCTTGGAAGATGAATTTATCGGCGGCGGCAGACTTGATGACCTGCAGTGTGTTTATACATCTATGGATGGCTTTATCCGCGCAGGACAGTCGGCAAGTATTGCAGTGCTGGCTGTGTTTGACAACGAGGAAGTGGGCAGCGAAACCAAGCAGGGCGCAGCTTCCACATTCCTTTACAACACACTTACACGCATCAACAGTGTGCTTGGCTACGATGATGAAAAATATATGATGGCACTCAGCCACTCATTTATGATTTCTGCAGACAATGCACATGCAGTACACCCTAACAATATGGGCATTGCAGACCCTACCAACCGCCCGTACATCAACAAGGGTGTGGTGGTAAAACATAATGCAAATCAGCGTTACACAACTGATGCAGTGAGCAAT
>JAGBFE010000025.1 GCA_018109965.1 Oscillospiraceae bacterium
GCCTTTGCCGTCTCCTGTGTAAACGTGTATCTGTCCTTTTTCCATATTTTTCACCTTTATTTATCAAACAAAATCATGCCGAAAAGATAAAGCTTTTTGTCAGACCAGGCAAATTCCAGACGGCAGATTTTTGCAAGTTCCGAAACATTGATGCAATAAGCTGACACACAGCTTATCTGCCTGTCGGGAAAGGCGCACGGCTGGTTTAACATACGTTTGCAAGGGTTGCAGATTGGGCAGCCGTTGTACCCCAATGGTATCACACTGTATCCGTCTGCTGTCATTTTGTCCATAACCGCAAGCACAGCTTTGTTGAGTGATGTTCTTGCCTGCTGAACTGCCGTTTTATCTTCATAGCTTTCGATATCACAAACCATCTGCAATACAAGCGCACTGTTTTTGTACAGCAGTTTCTGATGCATCTGCTGCGGTGTGCCGCAGTCAGGCGGGCAGGAATAGTTTGCACCATATCTGCCGCACAGATTATCCTCACAGAATTTGCGGAAGGAATAGTCCACAACCACATCCTGTGTGCTGATTATTGCAGGATTAAAACCTTGCTCCTTTGCAATGGAAAGCAGCTGATTATCGGTCATATGCTTCACCTTCTGTCTGATTATCAATCCTTTTTCTTTGCAAGTTCAACAATTTCAAAGAATTTGGAGTTGATGTACTGATAGCCGTTTTCACTGTGCGGAATAAGACAATCGGAACAGTCTTTTATACCCATTTCTATATATTTAAAATTGCCGCCGCATTTGTCGCCCAAAGCGTACAGTGGGCAATAGCAGAACATACAGTTGAAATCTTCGTCATTGGCCACCTTGTGACAAGGAAAATATCCGCAGGCTGTGTTTTTATAATAGCAGAAACTGTTTTCTTTCATAACTGATACTCCTTTTTTATTTGCAGTATTTGTATCTGTTTAAAGTATACAACATATATTGCATTTATTCAAACGGTTTACAGTTTTTATTGAATATATTATTTATATTTACTTTATTCCCAAAACTTTGAAACCCGCTTTTTCGATAACGGCTGTGATTTCATCATCAGGATACTGCTTTGCCATTGAAACGGTTACTTCTTTTTTCTTTACATTTGCTGTGGCTGCAACACCGCTCATATCATTAAGATATCTTTCAATGCGGGCTTTGCATTTTTCGCAGGTCATACCGTCCACAACAAAAACCTTTTTCGCCACAATATTTTTAAGCTTCTTTCTGGAAATATATTCCCCGCCGCCACCGCAGCAGCCGCTCCGGCGTTTAAAATGATTTCTTGTATATATAACTCCTGCCACAATAAGTACGGCAATAACAATGCTTATAATCAAATCTGTCATAGTCAAGTCCTCCTTGTTAGCCTTCGCTAACTTTATAATAAACCTATTTTCCTTGTTTGTCAACAAGCTACATATGCACAAAAATCTCCGCTTGTTCTGCTTTGAGAACTGCGGAGATTTTTATTTTACATCAATATTAACTTTTGGCTTTGTTGTATAAGGATTATTGATAATACAACTCTATTTTCTGCGGTCTTTTATACCGATAAGTACGGCGCCAAAATATTTCTTGTTTTTTATAAATTCATCAATACTTTTGCCGTAATAATCAGGCCCTTTTGAATTTGTGTAGGTATTGTATCCCACAAAACCTTTTGGTGTATTTTGCACTGCCACAAAATGAGCACCCAGCTTTATCCCCTTTTTCCACCAGAAATAAAGTATTGAAACATCAGAATGCTGTGCAATACGGTCAAAATCCTTTCGTTTTGCGGTAACACGCACAGGGAAACCAAACTGTTTAAAAAAAATTGCAGGTGAAAGAACAAATGTGCCCGTGTTTCCGTTAAAAACAGGTATCTGATTTTCGTAGTATTTAATAACCATACGCGGTGTAGGGCTGTACCCCATAATGCGCAGTGCATTGTAGGTTGCTATCCAGCCACACCCTGTTGCCGCACTTGAACGGAAACCATAGCGCCATTTATCTTTTGGAATATTCTTTTGACAGTAAATCATTTTATTCATATATTCACCATTCCCTTTACCAAATTATACTATTGAATTTTATTGTATGCAACAAAAAGCCTTGTATTGTCGTTTTATGGCACATTTTGTACAGTATATTGTATTTCACACCCGTCAGCTGCAATGCAAATGTGAAAATTGTTTTAAAAATTATATAATTCGTTTGACAAATTATATAATTTGTTTTACAATTTTTATCGTAAGGAGGATTATATAAATATGGGTAAATCAGTATACAGTATAGTTCTTGATGATGATGTAATAAAAATGATAGATATAATGGCGGTGCGTCAGGGCACAAGCCGTTCCAATATGATAAACCGCATACTTGCACAGCAGATAAGTATGCCCACTGCCGAAACAATGATAAATGACATATACAGTTCCATTGACAGCTTTTTGCAGGGGCATAATTCCCTTGCTTTGAGCCTTTTGGGCAACGGCAGTATGATAAATATGCGTTCTGCTTTGCAGTACAAATACAATCCAAGTGTTAAATATACACTTGAAATTTTTGAACGCGGAGACTATCTTGGGCAGTTGAAAGTGTCGGTTCGCAGCCAGAAACCTCAGGTACTCAGTATTTTTGAAGAGTTTTTTGTTATATGGGCAAACCTTGAAATGCAGTGCTGTGGTGTTGACCGCAATGAATTTGCCATTGAAGCCGGCAAATATACCCGCTTAATCCGCCTTTGTGAGAACTGCGACTATGCAAACTACGGCAACAGCATTGCCGCGTATACAGACATTCTTGATAAATGTCTGAAAGAATTTTTCAACATTTACGGTATATCCCCTGCTGCCGCGGCAGAAAGTGTGCAGCAGATATATCTTGCAAATCTCACCAATAATATATCAAGGTTATAAGTAATATGGAGGGAGTTATATGAACACAAACAAGCTTACACAAAAATCCATTGAAGCGCTGCAGAATGCCCAAAGCATTGCTGTGGCACACGCAAACCAGACTTTGCAGCCCGAACACCTTTTGCTGAGCCTTTTGCAGCAGCAGGACAGCCTTAACCGTCAGCTTTTGCAGAAGATGGATATTGATACCGATGCTTTTGTAAGCAATATTGAAACAAAAATCAATCAGCTGCCAAAGGTGACAGGCAGCAGAGAGGCTGACAAAATATATATTTCGGCAGAATGTGACCGAACACTCACTGCTGCAGAACAGACTGCTGCACAGATGAAGGATGAATATATTTCCGTTGAACATATTATGCTGGCACTTATTGACACAGCAAGCGGCAATGTGAAGGAGCTGTTCCGCATTTACGGCATTGATAAAAACAGGTTCCTTTCTGCTTTACAGGCTGTGCGTGGCAACACAAGAGTTACAACCGATAATCCTGAAGGCACATACGACAGCCTTGCAAAATATGCACAGGACCTTGTTGCTCTTGCAAAAGCACAAAAGCTTGACCCTGTTATCGGCCGTGACAGCGAAATCAGAAATGTAATCCGCATTTTGTCCCGCAAAACAAAAAACAACCCTGTGCTTATCGGTGAACCGGGTGTTGGCAAGACAGCCATTGCCGAAGGGCTTGCTTTGCGAATTGTGCGCGGAGATGTGCCTGTAAATCTTAAAGACCGAAAAATTTTCAGTCTTGATATGGGTGCTCTCGTTGCAGGTGCAAAATACCGCGGTGAATTTGAAGAACGCCTTAAAAGTGTTCTCAACGAGGTAAAAAAAAGCGAAGGACAGATTATTCTGTTCATTGATGAACTGCACACCATTGTAGGTGCAGGCAAAACTGACGGTGCAATGGACGCGGGCAACCCTTTGAAGCCTATGCTTGCAAGGGGTGAACTGCACTGTATCGGTGCCACAACCCTTGATGAATACCGC
>JAGBFE010000221.1 GCA_018109965.1 Oscillospiraceae bacterium
CTGTCTTTTGCATCGGACTGTGTCATCCATTCCGACAGCACAAGATATTCACTGCCTTTTGCCGAAATGTGAAAGGAAGTTTCTCTGCCCGAATCAAAGGCTGTTACTGTAACAACATTGTAATTCAATAAATTATAACACAAAGCGGTTAAAATTGATACAGCCACAACAAAAATTTTTCGTAGTTTTTTGTTTTCCGTCTGAAATGAAACCACAAAAACAGCTGCAAGAGCTGCAAATGCAGTAACAACAAAAACGGAAGCGGACAGATTGATTAGCGCAAAATCAAAATGTTGCTCAATAATATCAATAAATGCCAAAAGTGTGGCACAGATATATGTGTTAGCTACAACTAATACACTATTTATTACACTCAGACAAGGTATAAAGCCAAGCATAGGTGTAATTGTTGACAGAACACATATCACCGATACAGGCAATGTAAGGATAAGATTGAATATCGGGGAAAGCAAAGTCACTCTCATTCCTGCAAGAGCAAGTACAGGCATTGTAAACAATACAGCTGCTGTCATGCACAGCAGCATATTTTTCAAGCCTTCAATTTCCCGTTTTTTGCAGTAATCATTTGTTATTATCAGCCCTGCTGCCGCAGAATATGAAAGCATTGCACCTATATCCCTGGTTATATAAGGGTTGGTAATTATACACACTAACCCTATAAGCGCAAGTGTAGTAAGTGAGTCCTGTTCGATGGTGTAGTTAGATGCAATAAGCATTACTGCCGCAAGTACACCCGCCCTTATAACCGAAGGTGTAAGGCCAATTATGTACATAAATACTATAATAACTGCAGCTACGGCTATATTTTTAATCTTTTTGTTTATCGGTACAAACCGCATTAAACGCAGCAGCATATATACAATTATGCCTACATGAAAACCAGATACAACCAGTGCGTGGGAAATGCCTGCTGTTTTAAACTTTTGATCAACACTGTCTGACACAAAATGCTTGTCACTATAGCCCATAGATGCTACAAGAGCAAGATAATCACCTGTGTATAATCTTTCAGCCTGTTTCAGTAATTCTCTCCGCAGTGTTAAGGTTTTATACTTTACGGTATTGATTTCAACATCTGCAAGTTCCATGGATTTTGCTGTTATCTTGCCTAATATGCCTTTTGAATAGTTTGAGAAAATGTATTGGTTGTTGTAGTTTTCTGAAAACTTCCCGTTGATTTTTACTTTGTCGCCAAGCTCAAAATCACCGTGGTAGTATATACTAACACCATACATTTCCCTACCCTGTTCATCCAAAAGCATTACTGTGTAGCCTGTATTTTCATTATTTGTGATTGAATTTATATATCCTGTGTATTCAGACTGTTCTGTTGATAAAGATTGTATTTTTTGCTCAAAACAGTGACTGTATACGGAAATGTACACAACTGCAGCAACTGCTGATGCAAGCATCAGAACAAGATGCTTTGTATACTTTTTAACTGTAAATCTGTGAATAATTGTAAACACAGCAAACAATGCCAAAAGAATAACGGTATATTCCCCTGGCATTGAAAGTTCAATGCTGCCTGTTATGAAAAATGCAAAACCTGTTATCGCAAGCGGACGTCTGATTTCAGCCA
>JAGBFE010000222.1 GCA_018109965.1 Oscillospiraceae bacterium
TGATAATTTCTGCATAGCCTGCGGAAAACCAACGGGTATCGGGAATACCGCATCATCGGCAGGTGCCCATACAGCCGAGGGAAATGTGCCTGATTCAACGGCTGTGGAACTTATCGGTAAAAATACTGATTATTATGTGTCATGTTTTCAGAAACTTAAATGGAGCGGCAAACGTACTTCGTGGAACTGGCCTGCTTTCCTTGCAGGACCGTGGTGGATGGTTTACCGCAAACTTTATGGCTGGGCGGCGGGCTATGTGCTGCTCAATCTGCTTCTGGCACCGGAAGGTGTCGGCATAATCACATGGGTGATATCCGGTCTGTTTGCCAACTACATATATATGCAGCATATCGAAAATTTGACAGCAGAAGCCAAAAGGCTGTACGGCGAACAGCGAACACAGTTTATCCGCAAAAAAGGCGGGGTAAATGTAGCAGCTGTCATAGCGCTGTTTGTTCTTTTTGCGGTTTTCATTGTGCTTATAATTTCGCTTATTTTTGCATTTATGAATACAACAATGTATGACCCTTACGGTTACTACTGGTGGAATTAACAAGGAGGAAAAGTTATGTTCTGTACAAATTGCGGCAAAGAGCTGCCTGAAGGCTCAAAATTCTGCACCAACTGCGGTACAATGGCAGAAAACGCAAATACTGAAGCCAAAACAGAGCCACAGTTTTATCAGTCTGATGTTATTGATGAGGATGTAAAAAGCCTTATCGGAGAAAAGCAGGAATACTATGTGCCAAAGTTCAGCATGCTCAAACAGCTTGGCAAAAAAGCAAGCTGGAACTGGTGTGCTTTTCTGCTTACACCTGCATGGTTTTTCTACAGAAAAATGTATGTTTACGGTCTTGTTATGATTCTTTTTAACATAACTGTAGGCAATCTGCTGGACGGTGTGGTGACCATTGCGGTTTCGGCAGTTCTGGGTGTTTTTGGCAACTACATATATATGGATTATCTGGAAAAACAGTCTCTGCAGATGAAATCAATGCCTGACACAGTCAAAGAAACTTTCATCAGAGAAAAAGGCGGCACAAGCTGGCCTGCAGTGTTTGTAAGTTTTCTTATCAGCTTTGCTGTTTCAGCTGTGTTCAATTTAATATTCTGATAAAACAAAAGTGAGAACTCAAGGAGTTCTCACTTTTTTGTTGTCATTATTCTGATTTACAATTCTACAGTATGCTTTGCAGCGGCGTGATATTTTGACTGCCCCACAACAGTTTCGCCGTCAATCTGTATCGGTGTAGGCTGGCTGAATTCAACGGTGAATTCCTTGCCTTCAATAACAGTTACATTCTTCTTGAAACTGAAATGCTTGCCGATAACAATGGAAGCAAACACAATCAGTGCTTTCCAGGCAGGCAGATTGTGCGCGATGATAAAGGTCAGGGTTTCATCAGGGTCGTTGCGGTCCTGATTTGGCGAAATTTTAACTCCGCCGCCAAAATATCTGCCTTTTGTTGTGATTGCAAGCAGCACATCCTTGAATTCTCTGCGGTTGCCTTCACCATCGGTAACAACAGCATCACAGAATTTATATTTTGTAAATATACATTTTACTGCCAGCATAGCGTAGTTCACACTTTTTTTGCCAAGGCTTTTCAATCGGTTTGCTTCAAGGCACACCGTTGCATCAAGTCCAAGGGAAATGCTGTTGAAAAATCTCTGCTCCTTGCCGTTTACCGTTGCAGCAGGGAGATTGGAGATGAATTTTCTGATTTCAAAAGGCTCACAGTGCTTTTTTTTGCCTATATCGCGGGCAAAGTCGTTGCCGCTGCCTGCAGGGAAAAAGTAAATATCCTGTGGCACATGGCAGTAATCGGTGTCGTTTATAAAACGGTTCAGTGTTCCGTCACCGCCTGCAACTATGATTTTGTCATCTGCAGGTATGTTTTGGAAAAAAATATGATAGTCACCGATATCCTCAACATTCCAGTATTTCAGACTTTCGCCTGCCATTATTTCATCAAGCATATGGGCTTCCAGTTCGCCTGTATTGCTGCGGGAAAGACGATTATAGATAATGTGGTATGTAGCCATATTTCCTCGAATCCGAAAACAGCCGACCGGATTGCAGGGAGTGTCGGTGTTTTCTGCAAAATTTTACATTCAGTTACAATTACATACATTATATAATAAAAAAATGCCACTAACAAGTGGCATTTTTCTGTAAATATTGTCTGGTTGTTATATTATTCGATACCCACAACTTCATAACCTGCTTTTACAACAGCGTCTGCAAGCTGCTGGGCGCTGATGCTGTCAGGGTGGTTAACTTTTGCTTCTTTTGCTTCAAGGTTAACTTCAGCAGTTACACCAGGGAATGCATTCAAAGCTTCTTCCACGTGTTTTTTGCACATTGGGCACATCATGCCGTTTACTTTAAGTGTTGTCATTTTGATAATCTCCTTTTTAGGTTGTTCAATTGGTTTTTCAGTTTCTGTATCAGACAGGCTTTCCGCCCCGAAACGTTTTAATCTCAATGCATTTGTTACAACAAACAGGCTGCTGCAACTCATTGCTGCCGCACCGAACATCGGGCTCAGCTGCCAGCCGAAGCTTGTGTAGAACACACCTGCCGCCAGCGGAATGCCAAGGCAGTTGTAGAAAAATGCCCAGAAAAGATTTTCTTTGATGTTTTTGATAACAGCCTTGCTCAGTCTGATTGCATTCACAACGCTGAACAAATCGTTTTTCATCAGTATGATATCGGCACTTTCAATTGCAACATCGGTGCCGTTGCCGATTGCAATGCCCACATCACTGCGCACAAGGGCAGGGGCATCGTTTATGCCGTCACCCACCATTGCAACAACGTGACCGTCCTTCTGCAAATCTGCCACAACCTTTTCCTTGTCCTGCGGCAGTACTTCGGCAATAATTCTGCTCACTTTAAGCTCTTTGCCAATGCCGTTTGCGGTTTTCTGGTTATCGCCTGTAAGCATTATAACTCGGAGGCCCATATTTGTCATCGCCTCAATTGCTTGTTTGCTGCCTGCTTTCAAGGTGTCTGCAACTGCAATCACACCAATAACAGCGCTTTCCCTTGCAAAAAACAGCGGTGTTTTGCCGTCAGCTGCAAGCTTGTCGGCAGTTTCAGCAATATTGCTTATGTCAACACCGCTTTCCTGCATCATCCTTGCATTGCCTGCAATGTAATAATCTTCTCCGATTTTTGCTGCAATGCCCTTGCCGCTTACCGCTTCAAAGCTTTCGGTATGTTCGGGTTTAACATTATTTTCAGCAGCATATTCACAGATTGCAACAGCCAACGGATGCTCACTTTTGGCTTCAATGCTTGCGGCAATCTGCAAAAGTCTGTCTTTGTCAGTGCCA
>JAGBFE010000223.1 GCA_018109965.1 Oscillospiraceae bacterium
CGGCGCACTTGCTTCTGCAGGTGTGTGGGAAATCGAGGTTTTTGTACCGTGGACAGTTTCCATCATCTCAACAGGGGATGAGCTTATTGCACCAAACGAAAAACTATCTCTCGGTCAGGTACGTGATGTAAATACCTGGTCACTCAACGCAATGGCAACTGACTGTGGCTTCAAAGTTGTAAGATGTATAAAAGTCAAAGACGACGAAGCGCTTTTCCGTGCAGAACTGGAAAATGCAAAAAAAGACAGCGACGTGGTGCTCACAAGCGGTGGTTCAAGTCAGGGCAAAAAGGATATGACCAATGATGTTATGGATTCTGTATGTGATGAGGGAACCTTCACTCACGGATTGAGCATCAAACCGGGCAAGCCGACAATTCTTGCATTTGACAAGGCGTCATCCACATTTATGATTGGCCTGCCGGGGCATCCTGTGGCATCCCTCACGGTTTTTCACGCACTGCTGGTTAATCTGTGGAAAAACGTGACACATCAGCCACCGCAGAAACCGCTCGTTGCAAAAATGGAAACAAATGTTGCAGGCGCACCGGGCAAAACCACCTTTATGCTTGCAAAAACATATATAAACTATGAAACAGGTGAACTTATGGTAAAACCTGTTCAGGCAAAGTCGGGTCTTATCAACAGTATGGTTGACACCGACGGATATATCGAAATAGATATGAACAAAGAAGGACTCAAAAAAGGAGAAGCGGTGCTTGTTTACCGCTTTGGTATCTGATTATGGCAAAAAGAAATTTGTATTTAAGCAACACACCTGTTCACGAAGCACTGGACAAATATCTCACAGCACTTAAACCAATTGTAAAACCACAGGTGGAAACTATTCCGGTTACCGAATCTTTGGGCAGAATCACAGAAACTGCGGTTTTTGCAAAATACTGCTCACCATTGTACAATGCAGCGGCAATGGACGGCGTTGCAGTAAACAGCGATGTTACAATCGGTGCAACCGAAGCAAATCCAATCACACTCCGTCAGGGTGTTGACTTTGTAGTTGTTGATACAGGTGACCCTATCAAAAACCCTTGTGATGCAGTTATTATGGCAGAAGACCTGACCGAGCTTGAAAACGGGGATTTGCAGATTATCGAACCTGCAGCACCATGGCAGCATGTGCGCCCAATCGGTGAAGATATTGTAGCAGGCGAAATGATTATTCCGTCCCGTCACAAAATCAGACCAATTGATATAGGTGTACTCCTTGCGGGCGGTATTACAAAAATTTCCGTTATCAAACAGCCTACTGTTGCAATTTTTCCTACAGGCACCGAAATTATCGAACCTGACCAGGAACCGCAGGAGGGCGATATCATCGAGTCCAACAGCCGTATGTTTGAAGCTATGGCAAAACAGAACGGTGCAAATCCAACCCGTTTTGCACCGATTGCCGATGATTACAACAAACTGAAAAACGCAATCGACAAAGCAATCGATGAACACGATATGGTTATCGTAAACGCAGGTTCATCCGCAGGTACTGAAGACTTTACTGTTCACATTCTCCGTGAACTTGGCGAAGTGCTTGTGCACGGTGTTGCAATCAAACCGGGCAAACCTGTTATCCTTGCAATTGTAAAAGGCAAACCTGTTATCGGTCTGCCGGGTTACCCTGTTTCCGCTTATATCAATTTTGAAAACTTTGTTATTCCTGTTCTGAACCTTATGAACGGCGAAATGCAGACAAAAAGCAATATGGTCAAGGCAGTTGTATCAAAACGTCTTGTTTCTTCTCTCAAGCACAAAGAATATGTACGTGTGAAAGTGGGCAAGGTTGAAGACAAGCTGGTTGCATCACCACTGGCACGCGGTGCAGGCGCAGCAATGAGTCTTGTGCGTGCAGACGGTTTCTGTGTTATCGAGCAGAACAGCGAAGGTGTGGAAGCAGGCGAAACTGTAAATGTGGAACTCTATCGTGACCTGAGTGAAATCGACAACACAGTTGTGGCAATCGGTTCCCACGACCTTATCCTTGATGTTATTGCCGACCTTATGCCAACCGAATTCCCTGGCAATTTCCTGTCCAGCACACATCTTGGCAGTATGGGCGGACTTATGGCACTCAAACGCGGCGAAGCACATATTGCTCCTACACATCTGCTCAACGAAGATGATGGTGTTTACAATGTGGCATATCTCAAAAAGATGTTCAACCAGCCAATGGCACTTATCAAAGGTGTAAACAGAATTCAGGGCATTATAGTTGAAAGAGGTAACCCGCTCGGTATTAAAGATGTAAAAGATCTTGTTAATGTAAAATATATCAACCGTCAGCGCGGTGCAGGCACACGTGTTCTCCTTGATTATCTGCTTAAAAAAGAAAATATCGACCCGCAGAGCATCAAAGGCTATGACCGAGAAGGTGCAACACATATGGCTGTTGCAGCGGCAATTGCAGGCAAAAGTGCCGATGCAGGCATGGGTATCCTTTCTGCAGCAAAAGCAATGAACCTTGATTTTGTTCCTGTAGGCAATGAAGAATATGATTTTGCAATTCCTGTAAAATATCTTGACCTCCCACATGTACAAAAGTTTATCACTGTTCTCAAAAGTGATGAATTCAAAGCAAAACTGGAAGCTCTGGGCGGTTATTCTGCCGACAATATAGGCAAAATTGTCTATGTTGACGAGGAATAAGCTATGGAAAAGGGAAAAATTAAAAAAATTAAAATTTTTGTCGAAAAAAATTTTCCACCTCAAATTGTGCAAAAAGCCGACTGTGTTGTAGACTGCGGTCTAAAGGGGGACCGCTTTGCAAAAGGCGGCGAAAAACAGCTTACCGCCATAGACACACAAAGTCTTGAGTGGATGGAAGCACAGACTGAAAAAGGTTTGTGCTTTGACCGTTACAAAGCCAATCTGGAAGTGGAAAATATGGACTTATCCGCTTTAAAAAGTGGTGAAAAGCTGGTTTGCGGCACATCGCAGCTGGAAATTTCACATACAGGCAAAGAA